>NZ_CAKKTL010000072.1:19528-23023 GCF_920664355.1 Protofrankia sp. CiP1_Cm_nod2 | reverse complement strand
GAGGAGCAGGTCAAAAATGAGCGACCGAGCAAAGGAACGCACAGTGGCCCTGAGGCAGAATTCCAGGATTTCCCGTCAGGACCGGGTACGTGGCTGCCTGCTCGGCGGGGCACTGGGGGACGCACTCGGGGCCGGCATCGAGTTCCTGTCGTTGGACGAGATCCGGCGCGCCCACGGGCCGGCCGGGGTGCGCGGCCTGACGGCGGCCTACGGCGTACACGCGCCGATCACCGACGACACGCAGATGACGCTGTTCACCGCCGAAGGGCTCATCCGGGCGTCGGTCCGCGGCCGCTCCAAGGGGATCTGCCATCACCCGACGGTGGTGTGGCGGGCATACCAGCGCTGGCTGGCCACCCAGGAGCGCCCCGGGCCACCATCCGACACGGACAGTGACGGCTGGCTGGCCGGTCAGCCGCTGCTGTACGCGCGGCGCGCCCCCGGCAACGCGTGCCTGTCCGGGCTGCGGATGCCGCGGATGGGAACGCCCGCACGCCCCGCGAACCCGGACAGCAAGGGATGCGGCGCGGTCATGCGTTCGGCGCCGTTCGGGCTGCTGCCGACCGGGCCGGAAGCCGCGTGGGAACTCGCCGCCGAATGCGCTGTGCTCACCCACGGTCATCCGGCTGGCTATCTTGCGGCGGCGGCGTTCGCCTGGATCATCAATGTGGTGGCCGACGGCCACACCCCTGTCGAAGCGGTGGAGTCGGCCCTCGGCCGACTCGCCTCCGAACGGGCCGGTGGGAAGGTTGCCGCCGCCCTGCGCGCCGCGCTGACGGCGGCCGCCGACGGCACACCGACCACCCCGGAGCGGGTGGAATCCCTCGGCGCCGGCTGGGTGGCCGAGGAGGCGCTGGCCATCGCCGTCCACTGCGCCGTGGCGGCGCCGGCGGATCCGTGGACGGCGCTGCTCGCCGCGGTGAACCACTCCGGGGACAGCGACTCCACCGGCGCGATCTGCGGGAACATCGTCGGCACCATGCTCGGCGAGGACGCCCTGCCCGCGGACCGGCTCACCGAACTCGAAGGCCACACCCTCGTCCGCCAGATCGCCGACGATTTCGTCCTGGAGACGTCCGGCGCCCCCGAGATCTCCGACAGCAGAGGAGAGGCGACCCCGGCCTGGTTCGACCGCTACCCGGGTGCCTAGCCTCAGGCTTTCGTGCGCAAGGAACGGCCGCACCCCGGCGTCCAGCTGCGCTTCACCGACATCGACGGGCATCGCTTCACTGCCTTTGCCACGAACAGCCACCGCGGCCAGCTCGCCACCCTCGAGCTGCGGCATCGCCGCCGTGCCCGCTGCGAGGACCGCATCCGCGGAGCGAAGGACACCGGCCTGACCAACCTCCCGCTGCACGACTTCGCCCAAAACGAGGTGTGGTGCGCGGTGGTAGCCCTGGCCGGCGCGCTGATCGCCTGGAGCCGGCTGCTCGCGTTCACCGGCCTCGACGCCCGCCGGTGGGAAGTGAAACGGCTACGCCACCGGCTGTTCTCGCTTGCGGGCCGGCTCGCACGCCACGCCCGCACCGCCGTCGTGCACCTCGCCGCGCACCACCCCTGGGCGCCGCTCGCCGCCGAAGCGATCAGCCGGCTGCGCGCCCCGCCCGCCCCGGATAGCCCGGACACGGACGTCCCTGCCCCACCAACCCCGAAAGACCCGCCCCGGACGTGGACCAGGCGCCCACCCCACGCGACAGCGGGGCAACCGGCCACCACCCAAACCGGCCGAAGAGCACAACTCAAGATCGAAGAGGCTGGGAACCCAGCCCGCGATCAACCACGGCCGATCCATGAAAGATCGAGGTTGGGGGTCGAGTAGACCGACACGATCTCGCCGCGAGCAGCCTCGTTGGCTTACGAGATGATCGCCGGTAGGACGTGGCTGCTTCTGGCCCCCGCGTCATACCGGCCGCTGTCGGGCGCGGGCCGGGTCCTCCACCGCCGTCCCGCGTCGTCCAACGCCACCCCGTCCGGTCTTCGTGGACGCACAGGCGGGGTGATGGCACCCGGCGAGCAGTCAGCGTTCCTTTGCTTGCCCAGCCTCAGGCGACCTGAACGATCTTGACTGCTCCGTTGGCGACGTGAAGGTCAAAGGTCAGACCGGTGGCCTTGCTGAGCTTCGCCAGCGTTTCGAGCCGTGGCTGCGTCTCGGCGATCTCCAAGCGCGCGACAGCGGGCTGCTTGAGGCCAACCTGCTCGGCGAGGGCCCGCTGCGTGAGACCGTGTTCGACCCGGTATGCGATCACCTGGTTGGCGACCTTCCGGGAGAACGCCAGGGCGTCCCACTCCTCGCGGAACTCCGGGTCCTGGCGGTGCTCTTCGATGACCTGGTCAAGAGTCTTGAGCTCCGACAGCTTCATCAGTCCTCCTTCAGGTCGTTGAGCCGTTCCACGGCCACGGCGACTGCCCGCTTGTACTTCCGCTTGTCGTGGTGTCCGATGGCGCCAACGACGACGAGTCTTGCCCCCATCCGCCGGTAGAAAGCCCGCCACGGGCTGTCGCCACCTCGGGGACGTAGCTCCCACAGGTGGTCGGCGTCCACGACGGCACTGGTGTGTGGGAACGGTAGATCCGTGCCGCGTTCTCGCAGCTTGTCGAGGGCGTTGTCGATCGCCGCGCGCTCGTTGGCAGGGAGCTTGGCCAACTCGTCGGCTGCATCGGGGTGGACCACGACGTCCCAGGGCATGCAATCATGATAACGACCACGTTATTACCGTTGCCCCGGGGCCTCAACCCCTGCTGGCACGGTCAGTGTCGTGAGGCCGCCCACGCGCCCGCCTGGCCGCGTAGGGCGGACGTGGTCGTCACGCGGGTCGCATCCGACGATCCGCCGGTGCCGGGCGAGGTTCCCGACGCAGATCGACGATCACCTGTCTGCGGGGGCGAGGCCCGCCAGCAAGATCGTCTGCTCGACAGTGATCGGACGGCAAGCGGAAAACCGGGTCATCTACCTGCCCATTCGGCCAAGCTCCGACCACTCCATGCTGATAGCTGCAGCCAATTTACCCAGGTCAAAGGCTAGATGTGGAGCGTGGTGGACCCTGTGCGCCAGCATCCGAATCTTTCGATCTTGGTTGCTGGCGCTGAAATCGCTGTCCGGCCGCTCGCTACCCGGCCTAATGACCAGACCCGCCCGGTGATCTCGATCCGGCATCGACCGGCCCGCTCTGGCCCCCACCGGCTCTGACCAGGTATGGCCGGACCGGGCTTCGACTCGGCTCTGATCCGTCTTGATACACCTCTGGCTCTGTTCCAAGACCCGATCCGGCCTTATGCTGCCTGCTTCTTCCGTAGTCGTCCGACTTGTCCGAGCTACTACCAGAGACCGACGGCCTCGTCCGGACGCGACGATCTCCTCTGGTCGCACGGCGGCGATATGCTCGGCCGGTCAGCACGTCCCACCATCCAGGGCAAGCGTGTTCCATTAGACGGGACGGCTTGGCCCGGAAGGTGGGACGATCAGGGGGCGGTAGCTCAGTCGGTCAGAGCAGCGGA
>NZ_CAKKTL010000072.1:18500-19325 GCF_920664355.1 Protofrankia sp. CiP1_Cm_nod2 | reverse complement strand
GCGCCTTTGCTTCGGTGGCTGCCACTGCGGGGCCCCCGCAACCGGTGGGTGTGCACCCTGGTGTGCACGACCCTTCCGCGGAACTGCCGCGGCGCGCCGCTCCGCAGCTTCCGCAGCCCGGGCCGGAGTCACCTTCGTGTACGTCGTCGCCGTGATGTTGATGTTGCTGTGGCCGAGTCGTTCGGACACTTCCTTCAAGGTCTCTCCCGACTCCAGACCGATGGTCGCGCTGGAATGCCGCAAGTTCTTCAGCGGAATCGCGGGCAGGTCCACATGCCGTGACAGCGTCTCGAACCGGGACGACACCGTGTTCGGATGCCACGCCGTGCCGTCCGCCTGCGTGAACACCAACCCCGTCTCCGCCCAGCCCGGACCCATGGTGAGTTTCTGCTCGGCCTGCCGTCGGTGCCAGCGGCGCAGTGCCGCCGCCGTCTCCTTGTCGAGGGCACCGGCCCGAGCCGACTGCCGGGTCTTCGGCTTCGACGGGCGTGCCTTCCCACCCACGGTGACGATCGTCGTTCCCGGTTTCGACGGGATCGTGACCGTGCCGCTGGCAAGGTCGATGTACTCCCAGCGGAGTCCGACCAGTTCACCGCGGCGTAGGCCGAGGCAGGCCATCACGGCGAACGCCACGGCCAACGGATCGTTCCGGCTTTCGCAGTAGTCGAGGAACTGGCCGAGTTGGGCCCCGGACCAGGCGAGCACTTCAGGGTTGGGCGGCAGCGCCAGTTCCACGTCACTGGCCGGGTTGAATTTGATCAACCGGCGTTTCCGGAGCACTGACAGAAGGGCACGTGCGGTCCGGTGGATGCTGTGCAGCGTGGG
>NZ_CAKKTL010000072.1:16458-18084 GCF_920664355.1 Protofrankia sp. CiP1_Cm_nod2 | reverse complement strand
CCCGGTGGTGCCATGCGGTGTACCAGTCGTCGACCACGGCGGCGAGCAGCTCGTCGCGGCTGTCGCACAGCCGGATCCGCCCGTCGGCGGCGAGGTGGTGCAGGGCGCGCCGGGCCGCGCCGGGTGTGGGGGTGCGTAGGCCGGTGAGGGCGGCGCGGACGGGTGCCATGGCCGGGCCGGCCTGGCGGTGCAGCACGGTCAGCTCGGGGGTGTCCGGGGTGGTGGCGACCAGGTGGGCGAACCAGCCGCCGGCGCCGACCGCGCCGAGCTGGGCGGGATCCCCCAACGCGATGATCACGGTGTGGGTGCGGGTGGCGTGGCGCAGGAGCCGTTCGGCGTGGCGGGTGTCGACGTGGGTGGCCTCGTCGAGGATGAGTACGGTGCCGGCCGGCCAGATGGTGGCCGGGTCGTCGGTGTGGTCGAGCAGGGTGAGCCAGCCGGCGACGACCCGGGCGGGAATGTTGAGCCGGTCGGCGAGCTGCTCGGTTTGCCGGCCGCCGTGGGCGGCGGCGAGGACGTGGTAGCCGGCGTCGGTGAGGATGGTGGTGACCAGCCGCATGGCCTCGGTCTTGCCGGAGCCGGCCGGGCCGATGATCGGCCGCACCAGATCGGTGGAGGTCAGGATGCGCCGGGCCAGCTCCACCTGTTCGGCCGACAGCCGCCGTGCGGACGGCCCGGACGGCTCGGCGCCGTCTCCGGTGGCGTGGCTGTCGGGGGTGGCCGGTGGGGGAGCGGCGGGGCCCGGGCCGGACGGCGCGCCTGCCGCGGTCGTGCCAGGATCGCGCGGCGCGTCCACCGCGGTCGCGCCGTCCGACGGGGGAGCCGGCGTGCCGTGCGCGCCGCCGGGATCCGGCGCGGCGGTGGCCGCGGCGAGCAGCCGGTCCACCCGTTCCGGGGTGAGGAGGCGGTGGGCGGGGCCGCCGTGGTCGATCCGGCCCTGGCGGGCCAGGGCGAGCACGCTGTCCTCGGCCTCGAGCAGGTCGAGGGTGGTGTAGACCGGTTCGGGTTGGCGCCGCCGGCGGGCGGCGGCGGTGTCGACGAGGACGATCCGCGGGTCGGCAAGCGTCCGCTCGGCGATGTCCGCTATGGCGTCGGGGTCGAGCCGGTCCCCGGCCCAGGCCGCGACCTGTTGGACGATCTCCCGGGCGGTGAACGTGGGGGTGTGGGCGGTCAGTCCGGCCGGGCCGGTCAGCCGGTCCGCCAGGTTGGCGATGTCCGCCGGGGTCGGCGGGTCGATGGTCCGGTCGATGCGGGCGCCGAGCGTGCGGACCTGCCCGGGTGTCCATCCGGCGTCGGTCAGCCGGGCGTGCTGGGCGGCGCGGACCTGGCCGTCGGCGAGAATTTTCTTCGGCGCTCTCGAGCCGCGTTGCGCCGCGGCCTTGGTCGCGCCCGAGGCGGTGAACCCGTCCGCGATGAGCGCGGCGAACTCCTCGTTGATTTCTCCGGTGCGGGTGGAGAACGCCTCCACCAGGCCGCGGGGGATGTTGGCCAGTTCCGCGACCCCGTTGCGGACCGGCCCCCAACGCAGCCCGCGGCGGCGGGACAGCTCGTGGCGCAGCGCGGCGGCGCCGAGGTAGCCGGCGGTTTTGACGTGGGCGAGGAACACCTCGCCGTCCACCGCCCGCC
>NZ_CAKKTL010000072.1:0-16064 GCF_920664355.1 Protofrankia sp. CiP1_Cm_nod2 | reverse complement strand
TGCAGGTGGGCCTCGTCGCTGCGGGCCACCTCATGCCGGTAGGAGGCGGCGGCCAGGCCCAGGCCGGGCCGGTTGGTCCCGTCGACCGTGCCGACGGTGGCGTGCCGCTCCAGGTAGCGGAGGACCGTGTCCACCCCGGCGTCGAGAGCGGCGGCGATGTCCGCGCGCAGCGCGTCGTCACCGAACGCCCACAGCAGGCTGATGCTTTTCGGGACCGCGCAGGTCACATCGAACCCGATCACCACCGTCGGGGGTTCCCGGGCGGCGGCGAACCGTTCCACCTCGGCCCGGGAGAGCAGCCACCGTCCCGACCCCGGTTCCTTGACCGCCACCAGCCGCTCCCCGCCGGTGCTGGCCGCCGGGTCCGTGTCCGCCGCGCCGCCCGGCGCGGACGGCCCGCCGGCCGGGCCGTCGGATCGCCTGCCGGTGCCGCGCGCGGCGGTGCGCTGCGCGAGCCGCCGCAGATAGGACGCTCCGACCCCGAGGATCGCCGCCGCCTCCCGCAAGGTCAGGACATCATCCTGCCCCTGCCCCGCCGTCGACGGGGTGCCGATGGCCGACGGGGTACCGAGGGTGGCCCGACCGGCCGACCCGGCCGCGGGCAGCACCGGCAGTCCGGTGCGGGCGTGCAGCCCGCACAGCAGCCGCTGTAGGTGCACCGGATCGACCTGGCCGCGCAGCCCGAGCAGATCCGCGCCGGAACCCCGCGCCCGCCCGCGAGCCGTCCCGGCGCTGTAGTAGCCCGCAGGGCCGTGGCGGACGGTTTCGGATGCGGTCGGGGTGCCGTGGACGTAGTCGACGACCCGCCGGGCCGCCGCGGCAACATCGGTAAAGTCCCGGGCCCGTAACCCCAGCACCTTCACCGTGGCAATCACTGTTCGTCATCCGTCATCATGGACATCTCATTCCGCGCATACGGCACCGTGCTCCGGCCCGGAATCCGGTGGCACGTCGACACGCGAAAGCCCGCGTCCCTCGCTGGGTGAATCAGACCGGTCGAACCGGAACCGGCATCGGAAACAGAACCGGTCGCATCGGCGATGACATGTCATCGCCGCGCTCATCGCGGCTGTCATCGCGGCTGGTCGGCGGCCGTGCCGGCATGGGCGTGGTCTGCCCATGCCGGCGGGGTGTCGCCCTCCCGGATCCAGAGCGGGCCTGGGAGCGGGCCGGTTATCGTCGGGTCCCGTGGATGAGCCGCCGGTGTTCGTGGGGTCCTCCGACATCGCCGTCGTCCTCGGCCTGACCCGGCAGGCCGTCGACCGCCGACTGCGGATCGATCCCGTCGCCCCCGCGCCGGCCGCGACGGTCAATCGCACCCGGACCTGGGGCGGCACCCGGGTGTGGTGGCGCGCGGACATCGACCGCTGGCTCGGCGGCCCCAACCCGGACCGCTGGACGTCCCTGCCCGGCCAGGCCCGCTGACTCCGAGGACCGCGCGGCACGTCCGTCCCAGCCCCGCCCGGTCACAGACCAGTCGATCATGATCTGGTGGTGAGTCGTGCGGTTTCCCGGTGGTCGGTAGCACGGGTGCGCGGAGACGGGACCGGTTTCTCCGGTCAGAACCGGTGGAACACGCCGTCCGAGTGGCGTGCCCGATCCGCGAATACATCCACTGTGGGCTGCGATGACACGTCATCGCGTAGTTCCCGGACGGCGAAACCGGGGTGTATCAAACGGCACCGGGTGGCACGAAATCCGTAAGGGACATATGACGGTGTCGCGCACAGCGCGACACCGTCGAGGAGCGTTTTCGTTCGAATATTCGCGAGCTGCCTTTGGCGGGGTTCATGGGATGTTTCAAGATCTGAAGTGTTGTCGCTGGACGGCTCCACGGTCGCAGGTGGGCGCCGGCGCACGTGTGGAGATGCTGACGTCGATCGGATCATCCGCTGCCGGCCGCCGTGTCTCATCGGAGTCCGCGGTCGCAGCGGATCCGGTTTCCCCGCGTCGTATGTCGCACGCGAAGGGACGGCGGCACCGGCTGATCGATTTACTGCCACGATCATAACGATCGCGGATCGTTAGCTGTCAGTATCGGTGTGTAGCCATTGACGGTCCCTGCACTTCGGCCGTTTAATAAACGCAGGAAAAAACGGGGGGATTGTCGTACCCAGGTGTCGATGGGGACGGCTCTGCCGAGGCTCTCTGGAGGTTTGACCTCGCCTCGGAACGGCACGACCAGCCAGGGGATACTGGCAGCTCCGTCCGGGGCGGCACACTCGGGGCAGAGCAGCGAGAGTCTTTCGCTGCCGGCCCCGATCCAGCAGCGGACGTGTCTTACGTGCCGGTCGAGCGGCACCAGGTGACGATCGGGGAGCCACCGCGGTGCGGCTTGGGGCGAGGTTGTGGATTGGCCGTCGATCCTGGCGTTGCTCGGCGCTGCCGGAACCGGGTGTGCCACGGTGGTCGTCACCTGGCTTCGGACCCGTGTCGGGGACGTGACGGTGACCGTGACGTCGGGGCCGGACGGTCCAGCGATTGATCTGAACGCGACCAACGTGCGGAACCTGGACGCGGAAGGACTCCGACGCCAGATCGCGGACGTCGTTCGCGGGCTGGCGGACTCGCAGGCGCCATCCGGGGCGCAGGCCGACGTTGGGGAACGACCGGGCGACCGGGGTGACTGGTCGGATGGGGAGCTGGAAACGGGGCGGTTACCCGTCACCGCGCCAGCTCCCTGTCCGGCCGGTTCCAGTGGGGACGACTCTCTCGTAGAGAACGCCGTGTTGGGCTCGCATGGTGGATTCGACGGACGAGGCTATGGCGGTGTCGTGGACGAGTAGCCCGAGTTCGATGTTGGTGTTCTCGGCGTTGTAGGAGAAGTTCGCGCTGGTCGTCAGCATGATGACATGATCGATTATGATCATTTTTGCGTGGCTGACCAGGGGGCGGGTCGCGCCGGCCGGGGTGGTGGTCTGGAAGACAACGGCGGCGGGCAAATGATCGGCGATCTGTTGCGGTGTTCCCGCGGCAGCGTCGACGTAGACGGTGACCGTCATCTGTGGCCGGGCCGATGCTGCCCTGAGTGCTTCCCACATGCGGGAGCGGGGGGTGAAGTTGTAGCTGGAGCAGGTCACTGATATCCGTGCGGCGTCGATGAGCCGCAGGACCTCGCTGGTGAGGCGCCCGTGGGAGGCATGCGAGCCGGGCATGGTCCATACGGGGGTGATGGTGGTACGGACGGAGCGCGCTCCAGCGATCGCTCGCAGCACCGCGACGGATGTCCGGATGTGGTCCTGGCCGTCCTGATCAACGAGAGGACCGCCCTGGGCACTGGCCCAATCAGCCCCCGCTACCTCAGCGAGCACCTGCTCCGCCGCGGCATATATCTCGACCGCATCCGCGCCGACCGTGTGCTCCACGAGGCCCTGACCGTCGGCCCTGACCCCCTGCACCTGGCCCTCGTCTTCAACCTGTCGCACTCCACAGCCAGCAGATACGCCGCCATCGCCCAGAACCTCCTCGACGACCAGGGGGTCGAGGACCGTAACAGGAATTAGCGTGAGGCGTCACTCAGCGGCCGGGGTCAGCAGTGCGGCGGCGCGGTCGGCGCCGGTGGGCTGCGAGAAACGGCCCGGGCGGTTAGAGAAGGTCCTCAAGTCGGGTGGCGACCTGGCGGTAGCGGCTAACCGGGACGAGGTGCACACCGGCGAAGGCGCCGCTGTCGCGTAGCCGTAGCACCTGGTCGCAGGCCGCTTCGACCCCGGCCGCCTGGTTCCGTTCGACTGCTTGGACGAGGTCGTCGGGGATGTCGATGTCGGGGATGGTCGCGGCGAGGCGGCGGGCCATCCCGGCGCTCGCGAGGACCATGACGCCGGCGTAGATCGGCAGTTCGACCGGATGGGCGTCGCGCCAGCGCAGCAGGGCGTCCACCGAGTAGCTGACCTGTACGAACAGGAAGTCGGCCGCTCGTTTCCATGTGGGCAGTGGACGTAGGCCGGCCGCGGCGCCGACCCGGAACGCCGGCATGTCCGCGAAGACCGGATCCTCGCTGGCCGCGCGGGCCTCGTCCATCATCGCGCGCACGGTCAGGTCGCTCGTCCGGTTCCCGGCGGTGGGTTTGTCGCCGTGGACGAACAGGAATTCCTCGACGCCGTAGGCCGCGGCGGTGAGCAGGTCGCGGCGGAAGCCGAGCAGGTTACGGTCACGGGAGTTCACGCAGGCGATGCTGCGTCCCCCCATCGTCTGCACCTCGTGGGCGACGGCGATGCTCGACACCGTCGCGCGTCCGATGTGGTTGTCGGGGATCAGGAACGCGTCGGTGACGGGGCTCAGGACGCCGATCTGGTGGCGGGCATGGGTCAGGTCCGGCCGGGTCGGCGGCTCGATCTCGCAGATCAGCTCGAAGCCCCGCACCGGACGTTCGTGACCCGCCGTGGATTCCTGCATCCGGACAGGATAGGGACGCCACGATCCACAGACCACAGCCACACCGCACGTCCCCGAGGGCGACAACGGCCACGCTCTCTTCTGGGCCAGCCGACCGACCTGAACCGGCCCCGCGGAGCAGATCCACGAAGACCGGACAGAACCCGCCACAACCTCGAACCTGATCACCAGAAAAGCCGTGGGTTCGATGCGAAGAACCTTCAGTCAGGCTGAACTTGCGGACTTCGTGCCGGTAAGAAACGTGTCACCAGCCGCAAACGGCGATGATCTAGCTGGGTGCCGGCGGGGCGGCGGTGAGTGCGTGGCGGCCCCGGCCGGCGGCGCGTAGCTCACGCAGGTCGGGGATGTGGTTGTAGAGGGTGCTGGGGCTGCCGCCGAACAGCTTCGCGATCGAGGTGACGCTGGCTTCGGAGTTGGGGAGTAGGTCGCGGGCGGCACTGATGATCTTGGGGTGGCGACGGTCGGGCGTCCGCCGACGCGGCCGCGGGCTCGCGTGCAGCGAGTCATCGGTCTGGAAAGTGCGCTGCCGCTGCTGGCAGGAGCTGCCCCCTCGATCGGAACAGGCTTCGCCGCGGCGGCCATGTTCCTGAAATCCCAGACGACCTACAACCTGACCTCACCAGGCACGGCGTACTACCTGCTCGTCGCCCTCGGGCTGATCACGGCGCTGGGAATCATCGCCTCGGCCCTGCCACTGCTCAAACGGATCACCGGCCCGGAAGACGCGCGCAGCGGCTGACGCGACACGGGGTGGTCTCCACCGGTCAGTGCATCATCCGGGTGTCCGCCTCATGCCGGACCCTGTGGATCCCAGCACGATGCGGGTGGTGCACTGACCGGTTGAGACCGCCCTGACGAACGTCCAGCTGTCGACACGCCGGGCATCCCATATCCACAGCTCACCCTCGAAAACAACGACCATGGATGACGACCATAAATTCAAACTCGGTGTCAGACGAACCGTCCCTGACAGCCTCGGCGGCAACATCCCGCACCCGGCAGGATCACCGGCGCTGATCGTCCCCTCGCGGTCGGTAGAGGTAACCGTGCCGGTGCTCCGGCAGAACGAACAAGTTCTGTTACGGAGTCCCGGATGCGGACGTCCCGCGCCACGCCCGTACGAGGCCCTCAAGCTGTTTCGGTCCGCTGCCGTGCAGCACGATGTGGTCCACCCCGGCGTCGAGGTACTCCCGCAGGCGCGCCGCGCAGTGCGCGGCGGACCCGACGACGCAGCCGGTCTCCACCCACTCCCGCGGTAGCTGCGTACCGAGCTCCAGCAGTTCGCTCCGGTGGAATTTCTGATCGGCCGTGCCGCCGCCCTCCAACTTCTCCTGCCGGAGCAAACGGCGCAACGGCTCGGGATCCCACCCGTTCTCACGCATGATGAGTTCGCCGACCCCGCCGAAGTCCAGGTGAGTAATCATCCGTGCGTTGACGACTGCCAGCTCTTCCTCCGGCGACAGATCGGGAGCGGTGATGACGATCGCGTAGAGCTTCAGTGACCGCGGGTCACGCCCGATCCGCTCACACGCCTCGTCCAGGCGCCGTGACACAGCGGCGACGGCCTCGACTGTCAGCTCCGAGCCAAGGAAGACGCCGTCGAACAACCGGGCCGCGAGCGCCGTCGCCTTCGGCAGGGGGGACCACGCGCTCAGGAGGAGCCGCGGCCGGGGTGCCGTCGGTGGATCAACCATGCGCAGGTTCGGGAACCGTCCCAGCGGACCGTCGTAGTCGATGGTCTCGCCGTCCCACAGGCGCAGCAGGATCGACGCGTAGTCCTCGAACGCGGCCATTTTCGGAACAGGCATGCCATGGTCGCCGAGGACCGATCCGAGGCCGCGGGCAAGCCCGAGCAGCAGCCGGTCACCGAACGTCTCCTGCATCGTGGAACCCGCGGCGGCGGTCATCAGCGGATGTCTGCTCCCCGCGGCGATCGAGCCCATGCCCAGGCGGATCCGCTGCGTGCTCGCGGCGACCGCGCCGCAGAGCACTCCGAGTTCCTTCATGTCCAGCCGCTCGGCGATCCACGCCGAGGTGAGGCCGAGGCGCTCCGCGTCGATCGCCTCCGTGATCGCCCGGGCCGGGTCCTTCACCCGGCCCGGTAGCAGGTAGATCCCGAGCTCGTCGATCGGCTCCGGTAAGCCGCCGCCCGCCGTGCCGTGCTCCGGGGTGATCTCGCCGCTCCTTGTCTTCTCTCGCGCGATCCTCTCTCGCGTGTGCCCGCTCACTCCGCGTCCCGCACCGGCGTCGTGGCGTTCCCGGTCAGCACGGAGCGGATGTCGCCGGGGACCTCGCTCGGAAACCCGGTCATCCGGAACCACGCCTGCTCGCGCGCGCTCTGGCGGGCGGCGACGCCCACCAGCAGCTCGCGAGCCGCGGCGCGGTCCTCAGCGCTGCCGTCGGCGGCGATCGCCGTGACACGGGCGTCGACCGCCACCTTCAGCGCCTGGGCCTCCGCCCGCAGGAGCGCGAGGTCGGGGATCGCCGAGGGGTCGGGGGCCGGGACGGCGTGCGCGTCGGTGGTGGGACGGACGACAGGGCCGAGAGACGGTCGAGCAGTTCGCGGTACTCATCGCGTTCGGTCGCCTCGTAGAGGGTCTCGGACTCCTGGACGTCGAGCACCCACTCCAGGGTCGCCAGGACAAGACCGGCCTGCTCCTGGACGAAACTGTCGTCGGCGGGCAGCGCCGGAACAATCGACTTGACCATGGCCGAACGGATGCCCCGTAACTGCTGTGAGATGGTAGGGACCATGGTTCAGGCTCCTTCGAGAACACGGTTGAGCTCGGCCATGGACGACGCACCGAGGCCGCTGAGGAAATTCATCATCACGTCGAGGTGCGTCATGCGGTCCTCGGTGATCCGGATACCTGATGCGCTGGTGGCTACCACCACCCAGTGCATGTTCAGCACGGTATAGTAGCGCAGCCGTTCCGGATCCACGGAGAGGCCCGAGATGCGTTCGTACTCCGCGATAAAGGTCTCCGTGTCGACAAGGCCGCTACAGAGAAAACGGCCTTCGTCATCCAGGTGGCCCCAGCCGCCGAGCATCGCGTACGCCAAGTCGTGGTGCCGATCGCCGAGGTGGCTGAGTTCCCAGTCGAGGATCGCCGTGATCTCGCCCGTGTCCTCGTCGAACAGGAAGTTCCCGTTGCGGTAGTCGCCGTGCACAATCGAGATCCGGTCGATCGGCGGGCGGTTGTCCCACAACCACTGGCGGGTCAGCGTGACCGTCGGGTGCGGCTCGAAGGAGTCCTCCTCCCACACCCTGTCCCACATCCCGAGCCGCCAGTCGACCCCTGCATCGTGCCGGCCGCCGGCACCCCGAATGCGTCCAGAGCGACGGTCGACGGATCCAGGGCGTGCAGCGTGGCCAGGTGGGCGACGAACTGGGGGGCGAGCTTGGCCCGCAGCTTCGGCCCGTAGACCGTGCCGAGCCCGGACGCCCTGCGCTCACCCTTTGTCGGCGCGGCGACACCACGGGCGAAGCCGCAGACCATCGCGGGCTCGCCCAGCTCGGCGTGGTCCTGGGTCACCCAGTAGGCGCGCGGCACGGGCAGGACGCCCTCCAAAGCCCGCAGGAGCTGGAACTCGCGAACGCGGTGCGTCTCCACGACGGACGCAGGCGGGTTCATCCGCAGCACCATCCGGTCGCGGCGCGGTTCGCCGTTCTCCGTCCACTCGAGGTCGAAGCCGAACTGCTCCTTCGACGCGCCGCCCGGCAGTCGGGCAAGGCCGCTGATGGTGAAGGGGCCGTCCAGCCGGTGGGCAAGAAAGGCGTGGAGGCGCTCGCTGATGTCCTCCACGCTGCGGGCGGTGTGCACGTCGTGCCCCCGACGTCGCAGCTTCGTGCTGAGGACCTCATCGACGGCCGGTTCGACGGGATGACGTCGACGCAGCTCCTCGATGCGCCGCTCCACACCCTCCGAAGCGCTTGTGAGCGCGTGTTCCGTGGTGACCATGGCCGGGAAGCTAACACCGGCCATGTCGGACGCAACAGAGTAGGAACATACTCTGTCTGGGCGCAGACGAGCAGGCGTCCACGAACGAACGCGGGACGATGCGCGCGGCGTGTTGCCCGTCGGCGCGGTCAGCGGAGAAAGCGCGCCAGGTCGGTCCGCCGGGACACGCCGAGCTTGTGGTATATGCGCTGCAGACGGTTGCCGACAGTCCGCACGGACAGCTGCAACTCGGCCGCGATGTCGCGGTCGGTGTGTCCCGCCGCGGCCAGCAGCGCGGTCTCACGCTCGGCGTCGGTCAGCTGCACCCGCGACTCGATCGGCGCGAGTGCCGGGGTGACGGCGCCCTTGCAGCGCGCCGCGAGCGCTGCCGCTCGGTGCAGCCCGGCATCCGCGCGGTGGACGTCGCCTGCCCGGCGCCAGGCGACCGCAGCGTCGGCGGCGGCCTCGGCGGCCAGCAGCTCGGCGTCGAGGTGTTCAAAGGTCGTGGCGACCGCGTCGAGCGCGCGTGGATCCTCCTCGGCGAGGGCGACGACGTGCGCGGCCCGCGCCGCGACAAGGTCGCCTTCCAGCTCTCGGGCGAGAGCAACAAGGTGGTCCACGACCCGGCGCGGCGTCCCGAGCCTGCCGATGTCGTGGAGCGCGGCTGCTGCGCCGGTACGGTCGCCGATCTGCTCGCCCACCTGGGTCGCGCGGGCGAGCAGATCGCGGCCCTGAGTGATCCGCCCCTCGGCCACGGCCGTCCACGCTTGGGCCGCGAGGTGGTCGGTCCAGCTCCACCGTGGCTGCTCGATCCCGAGGGCGTCGATGGCCGCGAGGGAGCGCCGCGCCGCGGCGGCGTCACCCGCGAGCGCCTGTGCCTGGGCCAGGAGTGAGAGCAGCGTGTGCTGGACCCCCAGCCGCCCGAGCCGATGCAGCAGGGTTGCCGCCTCCCGGGCGTCGCGGGTCGCGGTCCGGACGTTGCCGCGATCGCGGACGGTACGCGACAAGTTCCAGAGGAACCAGGCCCGCGCCTCGCTACTGCCCTCGTCAAGGCCGCGTTGGTGCTGCTCGCGAGCCAGCCGCTCGGCATCCGCGAACCGGCCCGCCTGCACGAGGAGCTCGCAGCGGCCATGGAGGTTGAACCACGGGTACCAGTCGTCAGGTTCCGTCAGGGTGACACCGGCCGCATACGCACGGTCCGCCAGGTCCAGACCCTCGCGTAATCGGCCGAGGCGCCCGAGGCTGAACGCGCCCACGACGCCCATCCACACGAGCGACCGTCCCCGCGCCTCGGCCAGCAGCGGCTCCAGGACGCGCACCGCGGCCCGTGGACCCTCACTCCCCAGCACCAGCCCTGCGCGGTGACTCGAGACCTCCGTCCGCAGGCCGACGTCGGCGATGGTGGCCTCCGCATCCTCGGCGATGCGCAGTCCGTCCTGCATCCGGCCGAGCGAGAGCCACAGGACGTCGATCCGGGCGATCGCCGCGCGCGCACGCTCCTCGTCGTTCGCCACGCAGCCTGCGAGCTCCGCGAGATCCTGCTCGGCCGCCTCCCCCCGTCCCTGCAGGGCGGCCGTCTGGGCCGCGAGCAACCGGCCGTCGAAGCCGGTCCCCGCCTCGACGGCGGCACGTGCCAGACGCTCGGCGAGCGGGAAGTCGTAGTGCCACCGAGCCGCGCGCGCGGCCTCGAGTAGCACATCGGGTTGTCCACCGCCGCCATCGAGGCGCCAGAGCCCGATCCGCAGGAGGTCGTCGCGTCGGCGGCAGCCGGTCCGCTCGACGATGGTGGCAAGGGCGCGGGCCATCGCGCCGACCCGCACGGCCGATGTCTGCGCACGCAGCACGTCTGCGTAGATGGGATGGCCAAGACGAATCTGCAGACGGCGGCTGTCGAACGCGCTGACAAGCAGACCCTCTCGCTCCAGCTTCTCGACCAGGCGCTCGTCGCCCAGCGCGTCGAGCTCCGCGCCCCCGAGAGGTTCGCCGTAGGCCGTCAGCTCCAGCAGCGCTCGAGCATCGGGGGAGAGCCCGGCCAGGCGGGCGCCAACGAACTCGACGATCCGGTCCGAGGGCGCCGGCGCTCCGGTCATCCGCCACACCCCACCGTGGCGGACCAGGGTGCCGTCCGCCAGCGCGCCGCGCACGAGCTCCCGGAGAAACAGCACGTTGCCCTGGCAACGAGCGGTCATCTCGGCGACGGTGGCACGGTCGACCTGATCCCCCAGGACCACTGTCAACAGGTCGTCGATGACGCTGTCGGCCAGATCGCTCAGGCGGAGCCGGATCGCAAGGTCGTCCTTCCACAGCGAGGTCACCGCCGCGGGCGTCGGCTCTTCCGTCCGGACCGTGGCAACCACCAGCACGGCGTCCGCCGACACGAGCTGCTGGATCAGGCCCGCCGACGCCTCGTCGAGCAACTGCGCGTCGTCGACGAACAGCAGCAGGCGGCCCACGCCGCCATGGTTGACGAGGGCGTACGCCGTCCGCCGCAGCAGTCCCTCGAACGAGTCCGCCGGCCCGAGCCCGTCCCTTGGCTCGGGCACGGCCAACAGGGGTGCGAAGGCCCCGAACGGAGCCCGCCCACGGAGCGCGTCGCCGTCACCCAGCGCGCCTCGTGGCCGGCCGCAGCGGCGATCAGCATTGCCTCGCGGGCCAGGCGAGTCTTACCGACGCCGGCGGGGCCGACGATGATGACGCTGTGCGGGGCCGCACCGGTGAGGGCGTGGGTCAGCGCGTCGAGTTCGGTGTCCCGGCCGATCAGGGGCCAGGCGGCCGGGGGCAGATCGGCCGGCGCGGGCGATAATCGGTCGGCGACCGCCCGCTGTTCACGATGCATCGGATCCATCCCCTGCCTCGTTGCGTGAGACTCCTCCGGCGACGATGTTCTCACGTCCGCCCGCGGGATCCTGGAATCCTGTCCGTGCCCGGATCTCGTCCGTAGGCCCTGACCAGGGCTTCTGCGCTACGTGTCAGCGCAAAGGCGATCCGGTCACCCCGGCATCGTCCTACGGTGGCACCACCGCCTGATCACACGGAAACGGACCTACCCGCACCGGGCTGAACGACCATCGGTCCGCGCAGAGATCGCGACCTTCACCGCACGGCTCACGGCTCACGGCTCACGGCTCACGGCCGAGAACATGACATGAGGGCACAGGTGGATCCAGAGTGAGGCTTCGCTGGTCCTACCGCATCAGAGCGGCCAGCTCCGCCCGTCGTGAGATGCCAAGTTTCCGGAAGATGCGTTGGAGCCGGTTGTCGACGGTCCGGGCGGAGATGCGAAGCTGCTCAGCGATCTCCTTGCTGGTGAGCCCGTTCGCGGCGAGGAGAGCGGTCTCGCGCTCGGCTGGGGTGAGCTGTG
This sequence comes from Protofrankia sp. CiP1_Cm_nod2, assembly GCF_920664355.1. Taxonomy (NCBI): domain Bacteria; kingdom Bacillati; phylum Actinomycetota; class Actinomycetes; order Frankiales; family Frankiaceae; genus Protofrankia; species Protofrankia sp. CiP1_Cm_nod2. Next base: position 4,370 of record NZ_CAKKTL010000072.1, on the reverse strand, counting down.
AACGTACGCTGATCGGGGCCAGGGCAGGAGTTCTCGCTCCCTCGCAGCGGCTCAGCCGGATCGCTGCGCGGTGCAGCTCGGCGTCGGCCTTCCTGGGCTTGCCGAGCCTGCGCCACGCCACGGCGGCGTCGGCCGCGGCCTCGGCGGCGAGCAGGAACACACCCATGGCCTCGAACCTGTCCGAGACCTCGGCAAGCCCTGGTGGGTCTGCCTCGGCCAGGGCGAGGACGTGCGCGACGCGCGCGCCCGTGAGTTCGCCCTCCACGGTGGCAGCCACAGCAACGAGCCGGTCGACGACGGCATGGGGCGCACCGATGCGTGCGATGTCGTGCAGGGCGGCGCAGGCTCCGGTGCGGTCGCCGACACGTTCGCCGGCTTCCGCGGCACGTTCGAACGTCTCTCTCGCGACGGACAGCCGGCCCTCGGCGACGGCGGTCCAGGCATGCGCGCTGATGAACTCCGTCCAGCTCCAGCGGGGTTGCTGGACACCCAGCTCGTCGATTCTCGCCAGGGTCGCGCGTGCGCCCTGATGATCCCCGGACAGTGCCTGGGACTGGGCGAGCAGGGAGAGGAGACTGTGCTGGAAACCCAGGCGCCCGAGTCGGCGGAGCAGCACGATGGCTTCCCGGGCGTCGCGGCCCGCCGACTGCACGTTGCCCGTGTCCCTGGCGGTGCGGCACATGTGCCACAGGAACCACGCGCGCGCTTCGCTGCTGCCCTCCTCCAGCCCGCGCTGATGCTCCTGCCTGGCGAGCGCCTCGGCCTCGGTGAAGCGGCCCGCGTGCGCGAGGGCTTCGCAACGGGCGTAGAGGTTGAACCAGGGGTACCAGTCGTCCGGTTCGCTCAGCACGATGCCGGCGTCGTAGCCGCGGTCGGCCGCGTCGAGGGCCTCTTCGATGCGGCCCAGCCGCCCGAGGCCATAGGACGCCACGAGGCCCAACCAGACCAGTGACGGCCCTTTGGCGGCGGCGAGCATGGGTACCGCCACCTCAGCGGCCGCACCCGGCCCCTGGCTGCCAAGGAGCAGACCGGCGCGTCGGGCCGACACCTCGTCTCGCAGGGACTGTTCGGTGATCGAGGCTTCGGCCAGTTGGGCCACGCGAAGGCCATCGTCCATGCGACCGAGGTAGAACCACAGACAGTCGATGTGGGCGATGGCAAGTCGCACCCGATCGCGGTCGTCGCGGGTCTGACAGGTGAGGCTGGCGAGCTCCCGCTCCGCGTCGAGGGGCCGGCCCTGCAGCGCCAGCGTCTGTCCCGCGAGAAGCCAGGCGTCGAACCCCGCTCCGGCATGCCCAGCGGCGCGCGCCAGTCTCTCCGCCAGGGCGAAGTCATAGTGCCATCGTGCGTCGCGGGCGGCGCGCAGCATCAGCGCGGGCTGACCGCCGCCGCCATCAAGGCGCCAGATACCCATCCGCAGTGCATCGCCCTTGCGACGGGCACCGGTGCGCTCGACGCTGTCTGCCAGCGCCCGGCTCATCGCCGACACCCGCACCGCGGACGTGCGCGCTCGCAGGACCTCCCCGTAGAGCGGGTGGGCGAGCCGCACCTGCAGGCGTTGACCTTCGAACCCGCTGGCCAGCAGGCCCTGTCGCTGCAGCGCGTCGATCAGCTCGGGGTCGGCGAGCTCCGCCACCTCGGCGCCGCCGAGGGGCTCCGCGTAGGCGGCCAGTTCGAGCAGGGCGATCGACGCGTCGTCGAGGCCACGCAGCCGTGTGTCGACCAGTTCCATGATGCGCCCGGAGGGGGCCAGCGGGGCCTTCAGGCGCCACACCCCGACGTCCCTGACCAGGGTGCGGTCCGCCAGTGCGCCCAGGGTCAGCTCGCGCAGATACAGCACGTTGCCGCCGGAGCGCGCGGCGAGCTCGACGACGGCAGCGCGGTCGACCTGGTGGCCGAGCACCGCGGTGAGCAACGCGTCGATGGCTCTGGTGTCCAGTCGCGAGAGCTCCAACCGGAGCGCGAGGTCGTCCTTCCACAGCGCCGTGACCGCTTCCGGGGCCGCTTCGCCGGCACGCACGGTGAGCACGACGAGAACCGAGTGGTTCGCGACAAGCTGGTGCAACAGACCCGCCGAGGCTTCGTCGAGCATGTGCGCGTCGTCGACGAACAGCGCCACACCCCGCCCGCGGGCGCGGCTGACCAGGGCTCGGGCCGAACGTTCGAGCAGGTCGTGCACCGTGCCAGCGGGTTCCCTGTCCAGGGCCGGCAGAAGGGGTACGAACACCCCGAGGGGTGTCCGGGCGATCGAGTGCGACGCGGTCACCCAGACGCTGGAAAGCCCGGCCCTGCTTGCAAGCAGCCGGGCCTCGCGAGCCAGGCGGGTCTTGCCGACTCCCGCTGGCCCCACGAGCATCACGCTGCGGGGGGAATGAGACGTCAGGGACGACCGGACGAGGTCGAGCTCCGCGGCCCGCCCGGTCAACGGCCAGGGTAACTCCATGACGGCGTCGTACTGCATGCACAGCGAGAGTAGCGGATTACTCTTGCCCGCCCCAGACCCTGACGATGGACTCATGGGCGTCGCCCCTGGAATGACGAAGGAGACAACGGTGTCGAACGTCCAGACCGCGGTGTGGTTCCCGGGAGTCCGCGGGGTGCCCGCCAAGAGCATCATCCCCTACGCCCAGCGTCTCGAGCAGGCCGGAGTCGACCAGGTCTTCACGTGGGACTTCCTGACCGGGATCCTTCCACGGGTGGCCTGGGGGGAGAGTTTCTCCCCCGTGGCCAATGTCCTGCCCGACGGCGACAGCTTCTACGACCCGTTCACCCTGCTCGGCCTGGCGGGCGGCGCCACCGAGAGCCTCGGGCTCTCGGTGTCAGCGACGAACGGCATCCGCAACGGACCGGCGGAGATAATGCGCATGGCGATGACGATCGCGGACGCGTCCCAGGGCAACTCGGTCGTGTGCGTCGGCGTGGGAGAGAAGCAGAACACGGTCCCCTTCGGCTACAGCCGCAAGGAGGGCCTCGCTCGCCTGGAGGACCACTTCCGGCTCTACCAGCTGTTATGGGAGAAGACCGAACCCTTCAGCTTCGAGGGCAACTTCTGGCACTTCAGGAACGCCTATATCGGCGGGGCCCGCACCCACAGGCCCAGGATGCTCGTCGCCGGCGCCGGCCCCAGGGCGCTGGACATCGCCGCGCGCTACGCCGACGGCTGGCTCACGGTCGTGCCCGCGGCGTTCGCGCACATCGAGCACTACGCACAGACCGTCAGGGACATGAAGGTCGCGCTGGAGAAGTACGGCCGGGACCCCGACGATTTCATCTTCGCCATCGAGGCCATCGCGCTGATCCACGAGGACCGGGCCGCGATCGACAAGGCGATCGACCACAGCGAGTTCGTCACGTCCTTTGCATCGATCTACGGCCGCATGGCGCACGCTGAATGGGAGCTGGAGCCAGATGTGGAGCTGGCGCGTCCACGCGACTACAACTACACGCTGCACCTGCTGCCCAACGAGGTGACCAGGGAGGAGAACGACGCCGTCATGGCCAGGGTCTCCCGCGCCATGAAGAGCAGGAGTTTCGTCCACGGCAACGCCCGCCAGGTCGCCGACCACTGGCTCACCTACATCAATGCCGGGGCCACCTGGGTCGGGTTCCTCGACTTCGCGCCGTTCGTCTTCGGCCTTGACGAGGCCGGCGCCTGCCTCGAGCGCAACATCGACGTCTGCACCCTGCTGAAAGCATGACTGCTTCACGTTCTTCATGCCCGCCATGCTGTTCGCCGCCACCGCGTTCCAGCCCGAACGCCCGATCGAGATCACACATACCCTCGACGACATGAGCTGGATTGTCCTGATCATAACGTGGCCTCCGTTCATGGCCCAGAACTTCTCGTTCTCGTTCGGTATCCTCACCGACCAGCGCCAGGTACCTGTTTTTCCTCGGTGGCGATCCGGGAGCACCTCGACCGCATCCAACGAGCGGTCATCGACGACCCGGCCCTCGCGATCGGCAGCGCCAAGGAACTCATCGAGAGCACCGCCAAGGTCGTCCTGACCGAACGCGGTCTGCCGGTCAACGACAAGGACGACGTCCCCGCGCTCATCCGCCAGGCTCAGCAAGCTCTCGACCTACACCCCTCGGCTGTCACACCCGGGCCCGACGGCAGCGAGGCAGTGAAGAAGATCCTCGGCGCGGTCTCCGGAGTCGCAGTAGGCGTCGCCGAGCTCCGCAACCGCGCTGGCACCGGCCATGGCCCGGCCGCCACCCGCGCCGGCCTGCGCCCCCGCCACGCCCACCTTGCGGTCAACGCCGCACTCACCTGGTGCCAGCTCGTCCTCGACACCCTCGCCGACCCCGCCGCCCCCTGGCGCAAGAACCCCTGATCATCGCTAGCGCCAACGGCTGCACGGAATCCT
>NZ_CAKKTL010000071.1:8533-23384 GCF_920664355.1 Protofrankia sp. CiP1_Cm_nod2 | reverse complement strand
GGGCGAGGGCAGCGACCTCGCCCCGGGCGTCCACGGTGATCTGACGGGTGAGGTCACCGCGGGCGACCCCGGCCGCGACCTCGGCGATGCTGCGCACCTGCGTGGTGAGGTTGCCGGCCATGACGTTCACCGAGTCGGTGAGATCCCGCCACACCCCGGACACGCCCTTTACCTGGGCCTGCCCGCCGAGCCTGCCCTCGGTACCGACCTCCTTGGCCACCCGGGTAACCTCGTCGGCGAACGCCGAGAGCTGGTCGACCATCGTGTTCACGGTCGACTTGAGCTCGTAGATCTCACCTCGCGCGTCCACAGTGATCTTCTGGGACAGGTCGCCCTGCGCCACCGCCGTCGTGACCTGGGCGATGTTGCGGACCTGGCTGGTGAGGTTGCCCGCCATCGAGTTCACCGACTCGGTCAGATCCCGCCACACCCCGGAGACGCCCTTGACTCGTGCCTGGCCGCCCAGGTTGCCCTCGGTACCCACTTCCCGCGCCACCCGGGTAACCTCGTCCGCGAACGAGGAGAGCTGGTCCACCATGGTGTTCACGGTCGTGCCGATCGTGAGGAACTCACCCCGCACCGGCTGTCCGGCGATCTCCAGCGCCATGTGCTGCGAGAGATCGCCATCCGCGACAGCCGCGATCACACGCGCGACCTCGTGTGTCGGGCGCGCGAGGTCGTCGATGAGCGAGTTGACCGCCTGGCTCGACAGCGCCCAGCCACCCTCGAAACCGAGGTCGGCCATCCGCTCGGTCAGCCGGCCGTCCCGCCGGATCACCTTGCTGACCCGTTCCAGCTCCCCGGAGTGCCGCTGCTGCAGGGCGGCCAGCTCGTCGAAGCGCTGGGCGACCAGCGCGTCGCGGCCGGACCGCTCCCCGAGACGGACGGAGAAGTCACCCGCGCACAACGCCGTCAGCGCACCGAGCAAATCGTCGATGAAGTGGTCGTCCACGGGCGCGGATTCCGACACCATCGTCATGGTGGAGCCCTCCAAACCGGCGTGCGCGGGAATCTCTCACGTCTGGCAGACCATCGGAACGGACCGGCGCCCGTTCATCAAGCATCCAGCAGTGCTCGGCGACAGTATCCGTCAGGGCTTGCTGTGCGGATATAGCGGATCCATCCGGCCTGGTGCCGCGCGTGCCGGCCGGACCGGCTCGGAAGATCCGCCAGCCGCGCCCCCTGCGACGGCCAATCCCTCATGACCGGACAACACAGGAGAGACTGACCGGCATGCTTCACATGCTCGGCGAAGAGGGGTTCCGCCGCACCCTCACACTTCCACCGGTCATCGATTCACCGAGATCGGCCCGCCGGTTCATTATCGACACGTTGCACGGCCGTCTCCACGCCGATACCGTCGATATAATACTACTATTAGTAACCGAGCTTGTGACCAACGTGATCGTGCACGCCGGCACCGACGCGACAGTCGACATCCGGCACAACAACGGACGACTCATCGTCGCGGTCAGTGACCGTTATCCCCTGGCACTGGGCGCGGTGCCGATCGCCGGCCAGCCCGGCCACGCCCCCGCCGCCGTCCGCCCGGCGGCCATCGACGGCCCGGGGAGCTCAGCGGCACCCGGGTCCACGCCGGCCGGCGCGCGCCGGCCGGCGGCACCCGGGAGTGTCACCGGCGGGCCCATCGCGGACGACGGCATCGACAGCCTGCGTGAGGACGGCCGCGGCCTGTCGCTGGTGGACGCGCTGAGCACGGCATGGGGCACCGAGCACGACCGGACGGGCAAGAAGGTGTGGTTCCGCCTCGACGTCCCCGACGGTTCGTCCGCCGGCACCGAAGCCGCGGGCGGGGGCGGCCCGGCCGCCGCGGCCGCCGAGACGGCCCGCGCCGGCATCCGGACGGCGCTCCCCGGCCTGCCGGGCCATGGGAGCGGATCCACCGCCAGCCCCCTGCCAGCCGGGATGGGCGCACCTGCCACGGCGGCCGCGGGTGCCACCGGAGCCACAACAGGAGCCACGGTGACCCCCGGAGGCGCTGGAGGCGCTGGGGCCCCCGGAGGCGCTGGAGGCGCTGGAGGCGCTGGAGGCGCTGGCGGCGCTGGCGGCGCGGTGGTGGGCCCGCGCCGGCCGGCGCGGCTGCTCTCGCCGGCCCTCACCCGCGTCCTGTCGGCCGAGGAGGAGGTCGGTGAGCTGCTGGCGCAGTTCCTCGACGCGCTGCCGTCGTTTGGGGCGGGCCTGGTGCGGCGCAGCCGTAACCGGGCGGAAACGGCGGAGGTGGTGGCGGCTTTCGGCCCGACCGGCTCGGAGCGGGACGCCCGGCGCATCCCGCTGGACTCCCGTGACGGGATCGTCGGAGAGCTGTTGCTGTGGGCACCGGGCCTGCCTGCGCCCACCGGCAGGGCGCCCACCGGCGCGGCCCGCGGGTACCGGCTCGACGACGAGGACGGCGTCCACGGCAGTGTCCGCGACAGCGTTCATGGGCGCGACAGCGTTCATGGGAACGTCCACGGCGGTGTTCACGACGGTGTTCACGACAGTGCTCATGGCGATGTCCATGACGATGTCCATGACGGTGCCCACGACGATGTCGAGGAGCGGATCCAGCTGGTCGCCCGCTGGATGGCGCTGGCTCTCGGCGGTGCCCATCTGCGGCGGGCCGAGGAACGTCGGATCGGCATGCTGTCCTTCCTGGCCGAGGCGTCCGACCTGCTCGCGGGCAGCCTCGACACCGAGCGGAGCCTGGCCCTGCTCGCGCGCCTGCCCGTGCCCCGGCTGGCCCGCTGGTGCACGGTCCACCTGCTGCGCGACGACGGCGCGATCAAACTGGCCGCCGTCGGCCACGTGGACGAGGCCGCGGCCGGTGCCCTGTCCGCCTGGGCGGGCGACCCGGCCGGGACGCTGGTCGCCCACGTGCGGGCGGCGCTCACCGACACCGTGCGGGTGGCCACCGTCGACGGCGCTCCCACCGTCATCGCCGCGATGTGCGCCCGCCGCCGCGTGCTGGGTGTGCTGACCCTCGGCCGCGCCGCCGGGAACAGCTTCGAGGCCGACGAGATCGAACTGCTCACCGACCTGGCCCGCCGCGCGGCCTTCACGGTCGACAACGCCCGCCTGTTCCGCCAGCAGGTGGAGGTGACCGGCGAGCTACAGGCCGGGCTGCTGCCGCCCGAACTGCCCCGCATCGACGGGATCGAGCTCGGCTCGTCCTACCGCTCGGCGCGAGCCGGACTGGAGGTCGGCGGTGACTTCTTTGACCTCGTCCCGGATCCGGACGGCGGCTGGACGATCATCATCGGGGACGTCTGCGGCAAGGGCGCGGAAGCCGCCAACGTCACCGGGGTCGCGCGGGCCGTGCTGCGGCTGCTGGCGGGCCAGCGCCACAACCTGCCCGACATCATGATGGATCTCAACCGGGCGTTGCGGGACACCACCAGCTACCCGAATCCCGCTGGTCAGGGACGTTTCTGCACGCTCGCGGCGGCCCAGCTGCGCCCCCCGGGCGAACCCGGCCCCCCGAGCGAGCCCGGCCTGCCAGCAGACGAGCCCGGCCTGCCCGACGAGCCGGGGCGGTCAGGCGGCCCAGGGCCTTCGGGGGCGCGTGGTCCCGCCGGCCCGGCGCGGCCGGGTGCCCGGTCCGACGCGCGGACGGCCGAACGGGTGATGTCGATCTGTATGGCCGGGCATCCGTTGCCTGTTCTCCTCCGGGCGGACGGGACGGCCGTGTTCGTCGCGCAGCCGGGGACGCTGCTGGGGGTCCTCGACGACGAGGACGCGATCTTTCCCGAGGTGCGGGTGTCGCTGCGGGCCGGGGACGCGCTCGTCCTCTACACCGACGGGGTCGTCGAGGCACGCCGTGGCCGGGAGCTCTTCGGTGAGGAGCGGCTGCTGGCGACCCTGCGCGGCTGCGCCGGGATGTCCGCCAAGGGGATCGCGGAGCGGCTGCGGGCGGCTGCCGAGCGGTTCGCCGGCGGCCGGCTGCGTGACGACGTCGCGGTGCTCGCCGCCCGCATACCAACATGACACTCCGCGATCCAGCTCAACCTTTCCCCTGAAGGTGGTGACGGAACCAAGCGGTACCGTTACCGTACGTCATAAAAACTATCCGGCATCCGCCCGTTGACCGTGAAAGACCGGAAGTGCTTGGAATAGCCGGCCTGTGGGTAGACGTACAGGGATGTCGTCACGTCGGATTCGGTGATCAATGAATACACAGACGGGGTGGAAAAGGACATGATGACCCGCGCGTCGGCGTTGCGCCCCTCGGCCACCCACCTGCTGGTCGAGCTGCCCTACGTGCCCGCGGCCGTCCCGCAGGCACGCCGCGCGCTCAGGGAGCAGCTGGCCCGCACGAATCTGCCCGAGGAAGCCGTCGGGACAGCGGAGCTCCTGGTCAGCGAACTGGTCACGAATGCGGTCAAATACGGCAAACCACCCGTCTGGCTACTGCTCGAACTACGGCCCGGTCTCGTGCACGCCTCCGTCTCGGACACCTCCGTCGTGCTACCGCAGCGGCAGCAGGTGGATCTCGGCAGCGAGGGCGGCCGTGGTCTGCTCGTCCTGGACGCTCTCGCCGGCAGCTGGGGCGCGGTGGCGGTGGATTCGGGAAAATACCTCTGGTTCGACCTACCTGTCCAGTCACCCGTCCAACCGTGACCTGTCCAGCCGTGACCTGTCCAGCCGTGAGCTGAACGCGCGTGCAGTTGCCACCGTCGGCCGGCCGGCTGCACGCCCTGCCCGTCAGCCGACTACCCGCGGCAACGCTGCACTGGCTGCGCGGCACGCTCGAGACACGCGGCGGCGCCCCCGGCCGATCCGCCCGTCCCCCCACCGTTCACACCGTGTCAGCGGCCTTTACCGGGACACAGCCTTTCACCGCGTCAGCGGCCTTCGCCGCGTCACAGCCTTTCGCCGACGCACAGTTTTTCACCGGGTCACAGCCTTTCACCGGGTCACAGCCTCCCGCCGGGGCGCACGCCGATCCGGTCAGCGCGTACGTTTACGATCTTGACGTCGCGGCCGGGAATGCCACCCGGCTGAAAGCGGCGCTACCGCCATGGGCCGCGATCTTCTATGCGGTGAAGGCGAACGGCTACCCGCCGGTCCTCGACGCCCTCGCCACCGGCCACGGCCACGGCCACGGAGATCGTCAGACGCGCAGCGCACATCGCCCCGCCGCCGGCCACGACCTCCCCGCCGGCCAGGGGGTGGACGGTTTCGAGGTCGCCTCCAGTTACGAGATCATGCTCGCGCTGGACAGCGCTCAGCGGACCGGGCGGCCCGCCCGCATCGTCGCCTCCGGCCCGGGGAAGTCCGCCCCGCTGCTGGCCGCGCTCGTCGAGGCCGCCGGAACCGGCGCCGAGGTGGCCGTCAACGTCGAGAGCCCCGGCGAGCTGCGCCGGCTGAACCACGCCGCGGGCCGGGTGGGCCGCCGGATACCGGTCATGCTGCGGGTCAACCCGTCCCGGGTGGCCCTCGCCGGCTCGCTGCGGATGGGCGGCGTGGCCAGCGCCTTCGGGATACCCGAGGCGGACGTCCCCGACGTCCTGGCCGTCGCCCGGTCGCTGCCCTGGGTCGACGTGCTCGGCTTCCACGTCCATGCCGTATCCGGGAACCTCGACGCCGCCGCGCACCTGGAGTACGTCCGCTGGTGTCTGGGGTACGCGGCCGCCACGGCCGCCGCGCACGGCGTCGACCTGCGGGTCGTCGACGTCGGCGGCGGGCTGGGGGTGCCCTTCGAGCCGGACCGGCGCGGCGAGCGCCCCTTCGACCTGGACGCCTTCGCCGCCGGCCTGCGGGCGACGCCGGTCCCGGCCAGGGTACGGGTGCTGTTCGAGCCGGGGCGCTGGCTGGTCGCCGACTGCGGCGCGTACGCGGCCGAGGTCACCGACGTCAAACACGCCCACGGCACCGACTTCGTGGTGCTGCGGGGCGGCATCCACCACTTCCAGCTGCCGACGTCCTGGGAGATCGTGCACAACTTCGGGGTCGTCGCGGTGGACGGCTGGCCGTACGACTTCCCGCGTCCAGGCGTCGCCGGACGGCCGGTGACCGTGGTCGGTGAGCTGTGCACGCCCGAGGACACCCTCGCCCGTGACATCACCGTGGACGAGGTGCGCGCCGGTGACGTGGTGGTCTTCCCGATGGCCGGCGCCTACGGATACGAGTTCGCCATGCAGGGGTTCCTGGGGCACCCCCCACCGGTGCGGGCCGCGGTGTCGCGGGACCCGGGCGGCGGCTTCACCCACGTCCACACGAGTGCGACGCACCATACGAACTCGAGCTCGAGCTCGACGTGGCACGGCCCGGCGCACGGCGGCTCGGCCTACACCGTCTCGACCCATACCAGCTCGACGTCCACCGGCTCGGGCTACACGAGCTCGACCGCCACCAGTTCGACGCACACCGGCTCGACACACAGCGACTCGACACACAGCGACTCAGCACATACCGCTCCAAAGCACACCACGGGCTCCCACGGCTCCCACGGCTCCTCGACCGCCCGGCGCGACGAGCAGGAGTGATCTTCGTAGCCGCCGCGGCCAGCGCGGCCCTGCGATCATCTGTGATTTCCGCGGCCTCCGCGACACGGTGCGGCTTGGCCTGCGGCGGGCGCCTGGTCTGCGTACGCTGGGAGCCCAGCGGCGGCTGCGGACCTCGGCGGCGAAGGTGAGGGCGGCGCATGCGTGTCTACGGGAACCTGGCCGCGGTGGTCGGCGGTACCCCACTGATCAGGCTGAACGCGGTCACCGAGGGTATTGCCGCCCCGGTGTTCGCCAAACTGGAGTACGTCAATCCGGGCGGGTCGGTGAAGGACCGGATCGCCCTGACGATGATCGACGCCGCGGAGGCCGCCGGGCAGCTGCGGCCGGGCGGGACGATCGTCGAGCCGACCAGCGGCAACACCGGGGTGGGGCTGGCGATCGTGGCCGCGGCCCGCGGCTACCGCTGCGTGTTCACCATGCCCGACAAGATCAGCGAAGAGAAACGGGCGGTGCTGCGGGCCTACGGCGCCGAGGTGCTGGTCTGCCCGACCGCGGTCGCCCCGGATGACCCCCGCTCCTACTATTCGGTCGCCCGCCGCGTCGTCGCCGAGACGCCCGGCGCGTGGAGCCCGGACCAGTACTCCAACCCGCACAACCCCGCCGCGCACCACGCCAGCACCGGCCCGGAGATCTGGGCGGACACCGACGGGCGCGTCACCCACTTCGTCGCCGGTATCGGCACCGGCGGGACGATCAGCGGCACCGGCCGCTACCTCAAGGAGGCCAGCGACCGGCGGGTACAGGTCGTCGGCGCCGACCCGGAGGGGTCGGTGTACTCCGGCGGCAGCGGGCGGCCCTACCTGGTGGAGGGAGTCGGCGAGGACATCTGGCCGACCACCTACGACAAGGCCGTCGTCGACCGGGTCGAGGCGGTCAGCGACCGCGACTCGTTCCTGATGACCCGGGAGCTGGCCCGCCGCGAGGGCATGCTGGTCGGCGGCTCCTGCGGGCTCGCGGTGGTCGCCGCGCTGCGGGTGGCCCGGGAGCTGGACGCCGACGGCTGCGTCGTGGTGCTGCTCCCGGACTCCGGCCGCGGCTACCTGTCGAAGATCTTCAACGACGAGTGGATGTACGACTACGGTTTTCTCGACCCTCCCTCGGACGAGCCGACGGTCGCCGAGGTGCTCGCCCGCAAGGCCGCCGACGCGTCCAGCCCGCCCGACCTGGTGCACGTGCATCCGGACGAGACCGTCGGCGCGGCCATCTCCTACCTGCGCGAGTACAACGTCTCCCAGATGCCGGTGGTCCGCCAGGAGCCGCCGCTGCGGTCGGCCGAGGTGGCCGGCGCCGTCATCGAGCTGGAGCTGCTCGGCGCCGTGTTCGCCGACCGGGCCGCTGTCGACGCCCCGGTGGCCGCGCACATGTCGCCGCCGCTGCCCACGGTCGGCGCCGGCGAGCCGCTGTCGGTGCTGGTCGCCGCCCTCGGCGCCGCGCCGGCCGTGCTCGTGCTGGAGGACGGCAACCCCGTGGGCATCCTCACCCGGTCCGACCTGCTCAGCTTCCTGGCCACCCCGTAACCCACCGAGGAGCCCATGACCAGCGCCGACGGCCCTGTCACCAGCGATCCCACGATCGACGGCGCGGTAGCCGGTGGGGACGGCCCCGCGGCCCGGGCCGGCGACCCGCGCCGCCCGTCACCCGTCGGCGCGTCACCCGTCGGCGCGTCACCCGTCGGCGCGTCACCCGTCGGCGCGTCACCCGTCGGCGCGTCACCCGTCGGCGCGTCGCCGGTCGGCGCGTGGCCGGCCGGCGCCGAGACGTGGGCCGGCAGCGGCTTCGAGACGGTGGCAATCCATGCGGGGCAGGACCCCGACCCCGTCACCGGCGCGGTGGTCGTCCCCATCCATCCGTCGTCGACGTTCGCGCAGGACGCCGTCGGGGTCCCGCGCGGGGCGTACGAGTACGCCCGTTCGTCCAACCCGACCCGCACCGCGCTGGAGACCTGCCTGGCCGCGCTGGAGGCGGGCACCGCGGGGCTCGCCTTCGCCTCCGGCCTGGCCGCCGTGGACGCGGTGCTGCGCACGGTGTGCCGCCCCGGCGACCACGCGGTGATCCCGCTGGACGCCTACGGCGGCACCTACCGGCTGTTCGCCCGGGTGTTCGCCGAGTGGGGCGTGGAGTACACCCCGGCGCCCCTGGAGGATCTCGACGCGGTGCGGGCGGCGATCCGGCCGGGCCGTACCCGGCTGCTGTGGTCCGAGACGCCGACGAACCCGACGCTGGGCGTCTCCGACATCGCCGCGCTGGCCGGCATCGCGCACTCCGCCGGCGCGCTGCTCGCCGTCGACAACACCTTCGCCACCCCGTACCTGCAGCAGCCGCTGCTCCTCGGCGCCGACGTGGCGGTCCACTCGACCACGAAGTACCTCGGCGGGCACAGCGACGTCGTCGGCGGTGCCGCGGTGGTGTCCGACCCGCGGCTGGGGGAACGGCTGCGGTTCATCCAGAACGCGACCGGGGCGGTGCCCAGCCCGTTCGACGCCTGGCTGGTGCTGCGGGGGGCGAAGACCCTAGCGGTCCGGATGGACCGGCACTGCGCGAACGCCCGCCGCGTCGCGGAGCTGCTGGCGGGGCATCCCGCGGTGGCGGCCGTGCACTACCCGGGCCTGCCGGACGACCCGGGCCACCAGGTGGCGGCGAAGCAGATGCGCGACTTCGGCGGGATGGTGTCGTTCGCCCTGCGCGGGGGCGAGGAGGCCGCGGTCGAGGTGTGCCGGCGGACCAGGGTGTTCACCCTCGCCGAGTCCCTGGGCGGGGTCGAGTCGCTCATCGAGCACCCCGGGCGGATGACGCACGTCTCGGTGGCCGGTTCCCCGCTGGAGGTGCCCGCGAACCTCGTCCGGCTGTCGGTCGGCATCGAGTCGATCGACGACCTGCTCGAGGACCTCACCGCGGCCCTCCCCGACCGCCGGGATCCGTAGGTGGTTCCCGTCATCCCGACAGCGCTTTCCACCTACGCCTCGTCCGGCCGTAGGTGGCCGCCGCTGTGGGGGTGACGGTTTTCACCTACGGCTGCCACTGCGCTGCCGGCGGCTGCCGCCGGGCCGCCGGGCCGCGGCCAGCCGTGCGGGTGCCACGTGGCTCGGCGTTGCCGGATCGGCAGGGTTCGCCGTCGGATTGCGGCGAGCGAGAGGATGATTACACCTGCGGTTCACTCCCCCTGCCGATAACTACTTAGGTTAGGCTTCCCTGAACCCAACGGAAGCTCACAGGTGGCATGATCGAGCGGGAATGTCCCTGCCCGCGCCCGAGGTCCCGCACCGGATCGAATCCGCCGACCGGAAAGGTCTACGGGACCCCGGCACCCTCCGGGCCCCGGGCCACCCGCCCGGGCCCCGGAGCGGGCGCTCGGGCCGGATCGCTCAGGGCGCCCAGGCCACCGGACGGGAGTCGCTTTCTTGACGATATCCGCCATCGGTTCCGAATCCGCCGGCCCTTCGGGATCCAGCGCCCATGCCGGCCCCACGGCCGGCGCCACCGGCGGCCATGGCGCGCCGGACGCCGACGGCCGGGTCCGCGCCGAGGGAATCCTCGCCCGGCAGCGCCGGCGCGAGTCGTCCGCGCGGACATACGCCAGGAGCCTGCCGATCGTCCCCGTCCACGCCGAGGGCATGACGGTGATCGGCGCGGACGGCCGCCGCTACCTGGACTGCCTGTCCGGCGCCGGCACCCTCGCGCTCGGCCACAACCATCCCGTCGTCCACGAGGCGATCCGCGGGCTGCTCCACTCCGGCGCGCCGCTGCACGTGCTCGACCTGGCCACCCCCGAGAAGGACGCGTTCACCGCCGAGTTGCTGTCCTGCCTGCCGGGTGACCTCGCGGCCTCGGCGAAGCTGCACTTCTGCGGGCCCAGCGGCGCGGACGCGGTCGAGGCCGCGCTCAAGCTGACCCAGACAGTCACCGGGAACGACACGCTGCTGGCGTTCACCGGCGGCTACCACGGCATGACAGCTGGTGCGCTCGCCGTCACCGGGAACGTCACGATCAAGGAACGCCTCCGGCCGGTGGGCACGGTCGTGCGGCTGCCCTACCCGTACCCCTACCGCTGCCCGTTCGGCGTGGGCGCCACCGACGGGGACTGCCCGGACGGCGCGCGGCTGTCCGCCCAGTACATCGAACGGCTCCTGGACGACCCGTGCGGCGGGGTGGCCCGGCCCGCCGCGATGATCGTCGAAGCCGTGCAGGGCGAGGGCGGGGTGGTGCCCGCGCCCGACGACTGGCTGCGGGCGATCCGCCGGATCACCGCCGAGCGGGGCATCCCCCTGATCCTCGACGAGGTCCAGACCGGGGTAGGGCGCACGGGCACGTTCTGGGCCGGCGAGCACAGCGGCATCATCCCGGACGTCATCGTCATGTCGAAGGCGATCGGCGGCGGCCTGCCGCTGGCCGTCATCGCCTACCGGGAGGAGCTGGACGGCTGGGCTCCCGGCGCACACACCGGCACGTTCCGCGGCAACCAGCTCGCGATGGCCGCCGGCGTCGCCACCCTGCGTTTCGTCCGCTCCGAAGCCCTGGATCTGCGCGCCGCCGAGGCCGGTGCCCGGATGCTGGCCGACCTGCGGACAATCGCCGCGGGCCGGCCCTGCGTGGGCGACGTCCGCGGGCGCGGGCTCATGATCGGCCTGGAGGTGGTCGACCCCGACGCCGGCCCGGACGCCCTCGGCGCCCGGCCGGCAGACCCGCACCTGGCCGCCCGTGTCCGGGCCGAGTGCCTGGCCCGGGGCCTGATCGTCGAGCTCGGCGGGCGCCACGACGCGGTGGTGCGGCTGCTCCCGCCGCTGACCATCACCGACGCCGAGGCCGACCGGGTACTGGCCATCCTCGCCGACGCCCTCACCGCGGCAGCCTCCCCACCCCGGTGAGGCCCACCCCCGTGAGGCCCACCCCCGTGAGGCCCACCCCCGCGGCGGCCGCCGCGGACATCAGGGTCACCGAGACGCTGCTGCGCTGCTGGGTCCGGGAGAACGGGATCGCAGTGGACCGCCACGGCGGCCCGCTGCGGATCGGCCTGCCCGCCTCCGGCCTGGCCCTGGAGGTGCCCGTCCACTATCGCTCACCCTGCGGCTGGCACCGCTTCGGCCCGCCGGTCATCAGCGGCCCAGCCCCGGAAGGCCCGAGCCGGGAGGCTCCGGTCGCGGGCGGCCCGGCCCCGGGAGGCCAGGTCGCGGGAGGCCAGCCGGTGGACGCCGGGCTGCTGGCTGCCCTGCTCGTCCGCGAGATCGCCAGCCGGCAGGGGCTGCCGGCGTCGGCGGGCGCGGACTGCCTCGGCCGCGTCATCGACTCGCTGCGGCGGATCGCCGTGCACATCGAAGCCCGCGCCACCACCCACCGCGCACCGGCTACGCCGGGCACGCCGACAGCACCGCCCGGACCAGCCGCGCCCTCTGGCCCGGCCGTCCCACCGGCTGTGCCGCTTACACCAGCCGCAGCGGCCGCAGCGGCCGAAGCGGCCATGCCGTTCGGGGCGGGCGCGTCTGCCGTGGCGGACAGAGCGGGCGACGCGGCGGGCCTGCCGCTGTTCCTCGTCGCCGAACAGGCGCTGATAACCGGGCATCCGTTCCATCCGACAGCGAAGAGCCGCGAAGGCGCCTCGCCGGAGGAACTGGCTACATACTCTCCAGAGCTACATGGCTCCTTCGCGCTGCACTGGTTCGCCGCCCACCCGTCGGTGGCGGCCTCGGGCGGGACGATCGCCGGCCGCGGCCCGGCGGAACTCCTGCGCCGCCTGCTGCCCGACCGCGACCTGCCCGCCGCCCCCGCCGGCCACCTCCTCCTGCCGGCACACCCCTGGCAGGCCCGCCATCTGCGTGCCCGGCCGGACGTCACCGCCATGATCGCCGATGGCCTGCTGGTGGACCTCGGCCCGGCCGGGCCACCGTGGTATCCGACGGCGTCGCTGCGCACCGTGTGGCGGCCGGATGCGCCAGTCATGATCAAACTTTCCCTGGGGATGCGGATCACCAACTCCCGCCGGGTCAACCTGCGTGGCGAACTGGAGCTGAGCGCCCAGGTCAGCGCACTGCTCGACGCGGGCCCGCGGGACTGGCTGGCCAGCGCCCATCCCGGCTTCCACCTGCTCGAGGATCCGGCGTGGGTCGGTCTCAACCCGCCGGGCGCGGGAAGCCCGGCCCCGGGGGCCGCGGGCGCGCCCGGCCCGGGGCTGGACAGCGCGATCCGGGTGAACCCGTTCGGCGCGGACGACCGGGTGGTCTGCGTGGCCGGGCTGGTCGCCGACCGCCCGGACCGGGCCGTGCGCACCGGCCCGGCCAACCCCGCCGACCCCGGCCCGTCCATGCTCGCCAGGATCATCGACGGGCTGGCGGCGCGGGCCGGGCGGCCCGCCGCCGAGATCGCCGCCGACTGGTTCGCCCGTTACCTGCGCGTCGTCGCCGCGCCGGCGCTCGACCTGTACGCGCGCCACGGGGTCGGCCTGGAGGCGCACCAGCAGAACTGCCTGGTCACCTTGGACGACCACGGCTGGCCCACGGCCGGCTGGTACCGCGACAGCCAGGGCTACTATGTCGCCGCGTCCCACGCGGACGCCGCCCGCCGGGCCGTGCCCGGGTTCGGCGACGGGCTCGCCGCGATCTTCGACAACGCTCTCGTGGACGAACGGGTGCTCTACTACCTTATGATCAACAACGTGTTCGGGCTGGCTGGCGCCCTGGGTGCCGCCAACCGGGCGGACGAGGCCCACCTGCTGGCCGCCGTGCGCGCCCTGCTGGTGCGCCTACGCGCCGACCTGGCCGCCGACGGCGTGGCCGTGCCGGGCCTGTTCGGCCTGCTGCTGAGCTCCCCCGTCCTGCGCTGCAAGGCGAACTTCGCGACAGCGGTCGACGGCCGCGACGAACTGGCCGGCCCAGTCGCCACTCAGTCACTGTACGTCGATATCCCCAACCCGCTCGTCACGGAGCTCGGATCGTGAGTGCCCGACTGTCCAACCAGGACCGCCCGGACGCACAGCGCGGGCAGGACGAGCCGGACACGCGGGACGAGCCGTTCGACCTGGTAGGCGTCGGGCTGGGGCCGTTCAACCTCTCGCTGGCCGCGCTCGCCGACGGGCTGCCCGGGCTGCGCACCCGGTTCTTCGAGACCAGGCCGGGGTTCTCCTGGCATCCCGGCCTGCTGCTGCCGGGCACCCGGCTGCAGGTGCCCTTCCTCGCCGACCTGGTCACCCTTGCCGACCCGACCAGCCGCTGGTCGTTCCTGTCCTATCTGCACGCGCACGACCGGCTGTTCCGGTTCTACTTCCACGAGCGCTTCCACCTGCTGCGGCAGGAGTACGACGACTACTGCCGCTGGGTGGCCACCGGCCTGGCGTCGGCCCGTTTCGGCGCCCGGGTGGACGCGCTGCGCTGGCGTGCGGACACCGGGCTGTTCGAGGCCGAGGTGAGCGTCCAGGCCGACGGCCACATCCGGGCCGCCCGGACGGTGCTGGCCCGCAACATCGTGCTGGGGGTGGGGACCGAACCGTCGGTGCCGGCGGCGCTCGCCGGGCTGCTCGGGCCGGAGGTGTTCCACTCCGCCGAGTACCGGACGCGGCGGGCCGGCCTGGCCGGCGCCGGGCACGTGACCGTCGTCGGCTCGGGGCAGTCCGGCGCGGAGGTCTTCGCCGACCTGCTGCGCGCCCAGCCGGAAACCGGCCAGGCCCTGCACTGGATCACACGGACGCCGGCCTTCGCCCCGATGGAGTACTCCAAGCTGGGCCTGGAACAGTTCACACCCGACTACGTCCGGTACTTCCACGGTCTGGACCAGGCGGCCAAGGACGCGATCCTGCCCACCCAGTGGCAGCTGTACAAGGGCATCGACGCCGAGACGATCGCGGAGATCTACGACCTGCTGTACGAACGGACCGTCGCCGGCGGGTCCGTGGACGCGGCCCTGCTGCCCCACGTCGCGATCGAGTCGGGGACGCGGACGGCGGGCGGGCGGATCAGGCTGACCTGCCGGCACGTCCCGCAGGACAGCGCGTTCACGGTCGAGACCGACCGGGTCGTGCTCGCGACCGGGTACGCCGCCCGCCGGCCCACGCTGCTCGGCCCGGTCACGGACCTGCTCGACCTCGACGACGCCGGCCGGTACCAGGTGGACGCCGCCTACCGGCTCGCGACCGCGCCGCAGGTCAGCGGGCGGATCTACGTCCAGAACGCCGAGCTGCACACCCACGGGGTCGGCACGCCCGACCTCGGCCTGGGCGCCTGGCGGGCCGCGGTGATCCTCGACGACCTGACCGGCGGCGCGGCCTACCGCGTCCCGCGGCGATCGGCCTTCACGACCTTCGGCGCGCCCACCGGCGCACCGGCACCCAGCTCCGCTCCCGCTCCTGGCCCCGCTCCTGGCAC
>NZ_CAKKTL010000071.1:0-7950 GCF_920664355.1 Protofrankia sp. CiP1_Cm_nod2 | reverse complement strand
GGGCCGTGGCCCGGGTAGGCCTCGGCCGGCTACCGGCCTGGCGGCCGGATCGACGGACACGGCGGCTGGGCCGGCCGTGCGTCCACGGCACGGTGATATTCCCGCGCCAACCAGCGGAGGTGGGCAGTGGACGGACACGAGCGGGCCGTGAGCCGGCCGCGCCTGTGGCGGGTGGCTGGGCAGGCCCTGCTGGCAAAGCTGATCGCGGAGTTCTCCTACGAGGAACTGCTGCGCCCACAGCCCGTCGCCAGCCCCGCGAACACCGTTAATACGGCTAATACGGCTAATACGGCTAACGCCGTAACCACGGCTGGTGACGTACATGCTGTACATGCCGCGAACCAGGCGGGCGCGACGAATCCCGCGCGCCCGGCGGATACCACGGACCTCGCGGGCGTGACCGGGCCGGCGGGGCTGTCCGCGGCCACGCCCCCGGTGGCGCGCGTCGGGCGCGGCGAACCGGCCGGCTACCGGCTGGCCTGCGGTGATGTCACCTACACGTTCACCGCCAGCCGCGGCACGTTCGGCACCTGGTGGCTGGACGCCTCCTCGCTGCGCCGCGCGGGCCCACCGGGCCGGCCGGATAACCGGCCCGGTGGCCGGCCGGCCCCCACGGACGGCCCAGCGCCGACGGCCCGCGGTGGGCACTCCCCGTCGCACGACCCGGCCCCCGCGGACGACCCGGTACGTTTCGTCCTGGACGCCGCGAGCCTGCTCGGCTGGCCGGATGACGTCACCGCGGACGTCGTCCGCGAGCTGACCGCGACGCACGCCGCCGACGTGCGGCTGCTCGCCGCCGCCCGCTCTGCCGCCGAGCTCGCGGACGCGACGTACACCGAGCTCGAGGGCTTCGCCACCGGGCATCCGTGCATGGTCGCGAACAAGGGACGGCTGGGCTTCGGCCTCGCCGACGCGGACCGCTACACCCCGGAGGCAACCACCCCCCTGCGGCTACTGTGGGTTGCCGCCCATCCGGAGCTGGCCACCTTCACGACTGCCGGCCTCACGACTGCCGGGCCGGCCGGGGCCGGAGCGTCCGGTGGCGACGGCCAGGATGTCGGTGATGGCGAGCTCCTGACCCAGCGGCGGCTGCTGGCGGCCGAACTCGACGCGTCCACCCGGACGGCGTTCGCGGCGAGGCTGGCGGCCCGGTTCGCGGCCGCGGACAGCGACGCAGGACCCGATACGGACAGTGACGACGACCCTCCAACGGCGGCGGATGCCGTCCCAGCACAGCCGGTCGCGTCCGGTGGCACGGACCTGGAGGAGCCGGCCGCAGGCTGTGACACGGCCTGCGAGGAGACGACCGCTTCCTGTGACGCTGCCTGTGAGGAGTACGTCTGGCTGCCGGTGCATCCCTGGCAGTGGGAACACGTGATCGCGCCGCTGTTCGCCGCCGAGATCGCGACCGGCCGGCTGGTGCTGCTCGGCGAAGCACCCGATCGCTACCTTCCGCTTCAGTCCGTACGCACTTTGGCGAACATCGACCGGCCAGCACGGTTCAATGTCAAACTTGCGCTGATGATCCGTAACACGCTGGTGTGGCGAGGGATGTCAGCCGACGACGCCCACGCCGGCCCGGACACCTCCGCCTGGCTGGTCGGCGTCCGGGACGCCGACGCGTTCCTGCGGGACGTCACACGGGTGCTCCCGCTGCCGGAGGTCGCCGGGGCCACCGTCACCCACCGTGCGTACGGGGAGCTGGCAGGCGCGCCGTACCGCTTCCACGAAATGCTGGGCGTCCTGTGGCGGCAGCCGGTCGAGAGCCTGCTCGCCCCCGGCGAACGGGCCCGGACGTTCGCCTCGTTACTACTCGTCGGCTCCGACGGCCGAGCGCTGGTCGGCGAGCTGGTGGCCCGCTCGGGCCGCGGGGCGCGGGAGTGGCTGCGGGCGCTGCTGTCCTGCCTGCTGCCGCCGCTGCTGCACTACCTGTACGTCTACGGCGTCGCCTTCACCCCGCACGGCGAGAACGTCATCCTCGTCTTCGACGGTGACGACATCCCGGCCCGAATCGCGCTCAAGGACTTCGGAGCCGACATAGAGCTGGTCGACGCCGCCCACACCGACGACGGCCGGCAGGGCTGGCAGGGCTGGCCCGAGCAGGCGGACCTGCCGGCGTCCGCCGCGCGGTACCTGCGGCGCTGGCCCGCATCCGACCTCGCCCACTCGATCCTCTCGGCGCTGTGCGCCGGACACTTCCGGTTCTTCGCGGTCGTCCTCGAGGACCATCTCGGCGTAGACGAGCGGGAGTTCTGGACGCTGGTCCGCGCCGAGATCGAGAACTATCACCGTGCCTTTCCCGAGCATGCCGACCGGTTCGCCCTGTTCGGCCTGCTGGCGCCCACCTTCGACCGGGTCTGCCTCAACCGGGAGCAGCTCGCCGGCACCGGCTTCCACGACCGGCCCGACCGGGACGGCGGATTCGACGTCAGCCACGGCCAGGTGGCCAGCCCCCTGCACCTGTTGACGATCGGCACCGCGCCCCCTGACAGCGCAGCCCCCAGCAGCGCGACTCCCGACAGCGCAGCCGCCGGCGGCGTGACCCCGAAGACCAACCCGTCGAAGACCGAGGGAGCCCGGCGATGAGCCTCGACAACGAGACAGCGAACATCC
This sequence comes from Protofrankia sp. CiP1_Cm_nod2, assembly GCF_920664355.1. Taxonomy (NCBI): domain Bacteria; kingdom Bacillati; phylum Actinomycetota; class Actinomycetes; order Frankiales; family Frankiaceae; genus Protofrankia; species Protofrankia sp. CiP1_Cm_nod2. The sequence continues at coordinate 5,337 of NZ_CAKKTL010000071.1, read as the reverse complement.
AGATGGCGGCCGGCCGGACGACGGGCGGCCGGACGACGGGCGCGGGAGCGCCGGCCCGGCTGCCGCGTGAAACCGCCCGGCCGGCTTGAACCGGCCCGCGCGGCGGCATCCCGGCCTCCTCGACGTCGACGAGCTGCGGCGGCTCGCGGCGTCCACGCGCTCCCCGGACGGCATCGACGAAGTGCTCGTGGGCCTTCCCGACCTACAGGGCCGTCTCCAGGGCAGCGGGGTGTCGGTGGACCACTTCATCGAGGACGTGCTCGCGCGCGGCCTGCCCGCCTGCGCCTATCTGCTCGCCGTGGACGTCGAGATGGACACCGACGCCGGCTACGCCTTCGCGCCCTGGGACGCCGGCTTCGGGGACTTCCGGCTCGTACCGGACCTCGCGACCCTGCGCCGCGCCCCGTGGCACCCGCGGTCGGCCGTGGTGCTCGCGGACGCCTGGTGGCCGGACGGCGGCGTGGTCCGCGTCGCGCCCCGGGCCGTCCTGCGCGGACAGCTCGACCGGCTCCACCGCCGGGGGCTGGCCGCGCTCGCCGGTACCGAGCTGGAGTTCCTGGTATTCACCGAGTCCTACCAGCAGGCGGCCGACCGCTCGTACGGCGGCCTGACCCCGGCGTCCCGGTACAACGTCGACTACTCCCTGATCGGGACGTCCGACATGGACGGGCTGGTCCGGACGATCAGACGGGCCATGGCGGACGCGGGGATACGGGCCGAGTCGGCCCGGGCCGAGGTCCACCCGGGCCAGTATGAGATCGTCTTCCGCTACGACGACGCGATGAGCACCTGCGACAACCACGTCCTGTACAAGACGACGGCGAAAAATCTTGCCGCGCATGCCGGGCAGGCAGTGACTTTTATGGCAAAATACGATCAAGGAGAGGGAAACTCCTGCCACGTTCACCTGTCCCTGCGGGGACGGGACGGCACGGCGGTGTTCGCCGCCGAGCCGCTGGAAGCCGGGCGGGCAGCAGCCGACCAGGAGCCGGCCGAGCGGGCGTCCGCGGGCTGGGCCGCGCCCGGACGGGCGTCGACCGAGCGGGCTCCGGCCAGCCGGCCGCCGGTCGACCGGAGCCGCGCTGGGCGGGCGCCGGGTGGCCAGGCGGCGGCCGAGCGGGCGGATCTCGCCGGGATGTCGAGGCTGATGCGTTCGTTCGTGGCCGGGCAGCTCGCCTGCATGGCCGAGTTCACCCTGCTGTTCGCGCCGACCGTCAACTCCTACAAGCGGCTCGCCCCGGGCTCGTTCGCGCCGACCGGTATCGCCTGGGGACGGGACAATCGCACCTGCCCGGTACGGGTCGTCGGCTCCGGCAGCTCGCTGCGGATCGAGCACCGGGTGCCCGGCGGTGACGCCAACCCGTACCTGGCGGTCGCCGGGATCCTCGCGGCCGGCCTGTACGGGATCGACAACGACCTCGCGCTGCCACCGGCGACGGCCGGGAACGCGTTCACCGCATCCGGAGTGACGCGGCTGCCCAGGACGTTACGGCAGGCGCAGCGGCTGTGGCGTTCCAGCGAGATCGCGCGGGCGGCGTTCGGCGACGATGTCGTCGACCATCTCGCGCACGCCGCCGAGGCCGAGCTCACCTCCTACGAGACGACCGTCACCGACTGGGAACGCCGCCGCGCCTTCGAGCGCCTGTGAGCCACCGGCACGGCGTCAGGGCACGGCGTCAGGGCACGTGGTTCCGGAAAGCCGGGCCCCGGGTCGCTCGCGGGGGCGGCCGATCCGTCCACGGCCGCCCCCGCGAGCCGTGCGGCAGCATCTCCACCAGTTCTGCCGCAAGATTCAGTTGGATACCGGCCGTACCGCCGTGCCCGGCGCCCCGGTATCAGCGAGTGGTCACCGACGGGTGCGGACGACCACACCCGGGAGAACTGGTCACAATCGCCGCCAATCGTGCGTCCGGTTACGGTCCAGCGGGTCTCCGACAGTATTGAGGCTAGAACGTGAAACGAGGTCGTGACAAGGGTCTGCGATGCATTCTCGATGGTTTTTTCCACATTGTGACCGGTAACAGAAAACACCATGACGAGCATACCGATTTATTTTTCGGATTGTCTTACCAGCTCATGTCCGACGATTCCCACATTCTCGGCAGGCGTGTTGTGGGCGGCTTCCGGCCGGGGCGCCTCCACCAGCCCGATCCGGGTGTGCAGGGCCCGCAGCGGCCGTGGCGCCCACCAGTTGACGTTGCCGGCCAGCCGCATGAACGCCGGTACCAGCACCCCGCGGATCAGGGTGGCGTCCAGGACGATCGCCAGGGCCGTGCCGATGCCGAACATCTGCATGAACGTCACCGACGACGTGGCGAAGGCCACGAAGGTCACCGCGAGCAGCGCCGCGGCGGTGGTCACGATCCGCCCGGTGCGGGCGAGGCCGGTGGCGACGGCCTCGGTGTTCGGGACGCCGTGGTCGTACTCCTCCTTGATCCGGGAAAGCAGGAACACCTCGTAGTCCATGGACAGGCCGAACGCGATGCAGAACAGCAGCACCGGCATGGAGGTGTCCAGCGGCCCGGGCAGGAAGCCCAGCGCCCCGGACAGGTGGCCGTCCTGGAAGATCCAGACCGCGGCGCCGAATACGGCGCTCAGTGACAGCGCGTTGAGCACCAGGGCCTTCAGCGGCATGACGACGCTGCCGGTGAACAGGAAGAGCAGCACGAACGTGGTCAGCGCGATCAGCCCGACGGCCAGCGGCAGGTGATCGGAGATGGTCGCCTTGCCGTCGACGAGCACCGCGGACGGGCCGCCGACGAGCGCTGCCGCCCCGGCCGGAACGGGCCGCTCGCGCACGCCCCTGACAAGATCCTGCCCGGTGTCCGACGCCGGGTCGACCGAGGGGACCACCTCGAGATACGTCGAGGTACCGGCGGAGAACCGGGAGTCCGCGGGGGTGGGGGGCGCCACCTGGCGGCCGGCGGCGTAGGTGCCGGCCGCGCTGTTCACCCGCGCCACGTTGGGCAACGAGGACAGGTCGCGCGCGTATCCCTCCAGTGCGGGGCCACCGACCGGGCCACCCCCGGCGGTGCCGGCGGCACGCCCCTCCAGCACGACGGTCGCGGCGGCGGCGGTGTCGGCGGCGAAGTCCGTCCGGATGACGTCGCCGACCTGCCGGCTGGAGGCGGTGTCACGCAGCACCCGGTCGTCCGGGGTGCCGAAGGAGACATGCAGGAAGGGGATGCCCAGCACCAGCAGCACGGCGACGGCGGGCACACCGGTGATCAGGGGCCGGCGCATGACGGTGGCGGCGATGGCACGCCAGACGGGTGACTCGGAAGCTTCCCGGGGGCTGCCCGCCGCGGCGGCCCGCCGGCGGCGGATCAGCCCGATCAGCCCGCCGACCCGCAGCGCGTTGACCCGCGGCCCGAGCAGCACGAGTATCGCCGGCAGCGCCACGGTCGCGCTGAGGACCGCGAAGACCGTCACGGCGATGCCGGCGTAGGCCATCGACTTCAGGAAGTAGGGCGGGAAGACGAGCATCACGGCGAGCGCCGCCACGACGGTGGCACCGCTGAAGACGATCGTCCGGCCGGCGGTCCGCAGGGTGCTGGCGACCGCGTCGGCACGATCCCGCCCGCCGGCGAGCTCCTCACGGAACCGGCTCACCATCAGCAGGGCGTAGTCGATACCCAGGCCCAGGCCCAGGGCCGTGGTGAGGTTGACCGCGAAGATCGAGACATCGGTGAGGCTGCCGAGGACGGAGAGGATCGCGAGCCCGCCGAAGATGCCGACCACGCCGACGGCCAGCGGCAGCAACGCGGCCACCATGCCGCCGAAGGCCGCGATGAGCAGCAGCATCGTGATCGGGATGGCCACCGACTCGGCCACGGCGAGGTCGGCGGTGACCTGGTCGTTGATGTTCTCGCCGATGGCGGCTGCCCCGCCGGGGGCCACCGTCACCGGGCCGGGGGCGTCCCTGGCCTTCTCATACCGGGCGACGAGGCCTTCCGCCACGTCGTCGTCGGACGTGTAGGCGAGCACGAGCGCGTGCCTGCCGCTTTCGGAACGCAGGGGCGGCCCGCCGCCGTCCCAGTACGAGACCGCCCTGTGCACGCCCGGCTCGGCCGCGAGGGCCCGGGTGAGCTCCCTGCCGGCGGCCGTGACGTCGGGGGCGTCCACCGTCCCGGCGCGGGCCGTGACCAGCAGGATCAGGCTGGGCTGGCCGCCGAAGCGCGCCTGCACCGCCTCGTCGGCGCGGGTGGAGCCCGACTGGGGGTCGTCGAACCCGCCGGTCTGGAGCTTGCCGAAGGCGGTGACGCCGAGCACGGCCGTCGCGCCCACGAGCAGCAGGGTTGCCAGCAGGACAGGCCCGGGACGGCGCGTGACCAGACGTGCGAGGCGTGCGAACACCGGGACCTCCGGAGAGTCGTCGTCGTTCTGGAGAACAGTGTTCGCGTACATCGGGCGCAGTCAAGACACCCGGTCGAAAAAGTTGACAGTGTTCACCGAACGAACCAGCATGACCAGCGTGACCCAGCCGGTCTCCAGACGCGAACGCCTCCGTCTCGCCACCATAGAAGAGATCAAGCAGACCGCCCGCGACCAGCTCGACGAGCACGGCGCGGCCGGCGTGTCACTGCGGGCGGTGGCCCGGGCGATGGGGCTGACGCCATCCGCCCTCTACCGGTACTTCACCAGCCGGGACGAACTGATCGCCGCGCTGGTGGCCGACGGGTTCACCTCCCTGGCCGACACGCTGGAGGAGGCCTTCGACCTCGCGCCCACGGATAACCATGCCAGGCGCTGGCTCGAGGTCACCCGCGCCTACCGCCGCTGGTCACACCAGCACGTGACGGAGTACATGCTCATCTTCGGGACGCTGGGGCTGGACTACATCCCGCCGTCGAGCCAGCCCTGCGACGGCACGGAGCGCTCGGTCGCGGTGCTGTTCCGGTGCATGGCCGAGGCGATCGGCGCCGGGCTGATCGACCCGTCCCGGTTCGCCGCCGAACTCACGCCGGCGTTACGCGCCGAGCTCGAGGAATGGCGGGCCGACACCCGTAACGCGATCTCGTCGGAAGGGCTCGCCGCCTGTCTGATCGTCTGGACGCAGCTGCACGGGTTCCTGTCCCTGGAGCTATTCGGTCATCTGCCCCCCGTGATCCGGGACGTGGGCGCGCTGTTCGACCAGCAGATGCTCGACGCCCTGCTCCGGTGCGGCTACCAGGGCCCGGTCGACTTCGTGCCCGGCCGGCAGGAACGCGACCGGCCGGAGTAGACCGGCCGGAGTACCGGCGAGCCGATGGCCGGCCGGGTGGCCGCCCGCCGGGGGCTGTGCCGGCCGGGTGGCGCGCCGCCGGGCACGGCCACGGACGACGGGCCGGCCCCGGC
>NZ_CAKKTL010000070.1:16565-23957 GCF_920664355.1 Protofrankia sp. CiP1_Cm_nod2 | reverse complement strand
GATAAGCGTGAGGTTGAACTCCCGTTCCAGGCGCTCCCGGACGATCTCCAGGTGGAGCAGCCCGAGGAAGCCGCAGCGGAACCCGAAGCCCAGCGCCGCGGACGTCTCGGGCTCGTAGGTCAGCGCGGCGTCGTTGAGCTGCAGCTTGTCCAGGGCCTCCCGCAGGGCCGGATACTCACTGCCGTCGATCGGGTACAGGCCGCTGTAGACCATCGGGCGCGGGTCACGGTAACCGGCCAGCGGCGCCTGGGCCGGACGGGCCGCCGAGGTCACGGTGTCGCCGACCCGGGCCTGCCGGACGTCCTTGACCCCCGGGATGAGGTAGCCGACCTCCCCGGCGGACAGCCCCTCCCGCGGGATCGCCTCCGGCGAGATCACCCCGACCTCGAGGGTCTCGTGGCTCGCCCGCGTCGACATCATCAGGCAGCGGTCCCGGGCGGTCAGCCGGCCGTCGACCACCCGCACATACGTGATCACACCCCGGTAGGTGTCGTAGACGCTGTCGAAGATCATGGCCCGCGCGGGGGCGTCCGGGTCACCCATGGGCGCGGGGACCCGCCGGACGATCTCGTTGAGCAGCTCGGGCACGCCCTGGCCGGTCTTGCCCGACACCAGCAGCACGTCGGCGGGGTCGCAGCCGATGATCTGCGCCAGCTCGGCGGCGTACTTCGCCGGCTGCGCGGCCGGCAGATCGATCTTGTTGAGGACCGGGATGATCTGCAGGTCGTTCTCGAGCGCCAGATAGAGATTGGCCAGCGTCTGCGCCTCGATACCCTGCGCCGCGTCGACGAGCAGCACCGCGCCCTCACAGGCCGCGAGCGACCGGCTCACCTCATAGGTAAAGTCGACATGGCCAGGAGTGTCGATCAGATGCAGGACGTAGTCGCGGCCGTCGTCGGCCTGCCACGGCAGCCGGACGCTCTGCGCCTTGATCGTTATGCCACGCTCACGCTCGATGTCCATCTTGTCCAGGTACTGGGCACGCATGTTACGGGCCTCGACGACACCGGTGACACCAAGCATCCGGTCGGCGAGCGTCGACTTGCCGTGGTCGATGTGAGCGATGATGCAGAAGTTGCGGATCGACGCCTGGTCGACCGATGCCTGGTTGATACGACGGGGGTCGGAGGCTGGGGGCACGCGGAGTCTTCTCGTTTCGTCGGGATGGACTGTGTCATCGTGCCAGGCCCTGACACGCAAGGCTCGGCATACCAGGAGGCTCGGCATACCAGGAGGCTCGGCGCAGCAGGCACCGGCGCACCAGGGCTCGGCACGGGCCCGACGCGAGCCTGGCCCGAGCCTGGCGCGAACCCTGGCTAGCACATCAGACTCACCGCGTCGGACGCCGATGGCCACAGCTGACGGCCATCCCAGCGCCCACCGGACCGGCGCCCACCAGCCGCGACGGCCACCGGACGCAACGGTCGGGCGGCGCGGCCGGGCGCCGCGGCCCGCCCGGCCGGCGGGCACCGCCGGCACGCCCTCCGACACCGTTCGCGGGTAAGTTGGTAAGGTTACCGATGTTTCCCGGGCCCTACGGCTTCCCCGGTACCATCCGTGTACCGGCCGGTTGCCGTCGAGCCAGTCACGAACAGGCCGGTCCTGGTCCGACGCCGGGGCTCGACCGCCGTTCACACCGAATTTCATACCGACCCGACTTTCCTGCCAATTCGACGACCAGGGGTTCTTTCGCGTGGCCAACATCAAGTCGCAGATCAAGCGCAACCTCACCAACGAGAAGCGACGGCTGCGCAACAAGGCCGTGAAGTCCGAGCTGAAGACGCTCATCCGCCGCTTCCGGGAAGCCGTGGAGGCCGGCGATCAGGAGCGTGCCGGCCAGGAGCTGCGCGTCGCGTCGCGCAAGCTGGACAAGGCCGTCAGCAAGGGCGTCATTCACTCGAACCAGGCCGCCAACAAGAAGTCGGCGCTGGCCACCCGGTACGCCTCGCTGACCAAGGCCTGACGCCCGCGCGTCCGCTCGTACGCCGTCCACCTGCCGTTTTCCCGACCCGGGTCCGGCTGCTCCCCGGGCGGCGGACGGCGGCGCCCGCCTGTGGGACGTCCGTCCGCCCGACGTCCCACAGGTTTCGTCAGCGTCCCGACGACAGCCCGGGAGCTTGCGCATCGGCGTCGGCACAGAACACATCTGACGAGTCCATATCCGGTGAGTGCTGGAATGCGCGCTTTCAGTTTCAGTATGGCGACGTTTCGGGCGTCGGTGGCTCGTTCTCCGCGGGACGGATCCGCGCGTCGTCCACGGCCAGCATCTTCTTGATCGCGTTGTTGTAGGCCACCATGGTGATCGCCGTCAGCGGTAGCGCCACGATCACCCACGCGCTCGCCAGGTCGGCCAGGGCGATCAGGACGCCGAGCAGGACGCTGCCGGCCAGGATTCTGCCGGTGGAGAAGAACCCGTCCGCTTGTCCGACCGCGCCGCTGGTGGCTGAAGGCGACCCTGGTCCCGGCGTCGGTGTGCTTCCCCGCTCCGGGCCGGCCTGGTGCCCAGCGGCGTCGCGTCCCGGGCCGCGCTGACCGGGATCATCCTGGTACGGCCCGTCCCGGCCCAGGCTGCCCTGTGCCGGTGCGTCCGCGCCCCGGCCGCCCGCGTCCGCTCTCTCCTCGCCCCGGTCGTCCCTGACCGGGCTGGTTTCATCCAGGCCACCCTCTTCCAGGCCGGCTCCGCCCGGGCCGGCTCCGCCCGGGCCGCACCCTTCCGGGCCGCACCCTTCCAGGCCGCACCCTTCCAGGCCGCCTCCGTCCGGGCCGCCTCCGTCCGGGCCGGCTCCATCCGGGCCGCCTGCGCCTGGGCGGGCGGAGTCTCCCTGGTCGGGCCGGGGTGCCCGCAACGTCACCGCCGGGCTCCCGCCGGACGGCCACGGGCCGACACGATCTGGATGACGAGTCTTTCCAGCCCGTAGACCGGGTCCACGGCACCGCCCTTGACCGCCGTGTCCGCGGCGCTGACCGCGCGCATCGCGTAGGCCAGCCCCTCGTCACTCCAGCCCCGGGCCGCCCGCTGGGAACGCTCCACCTTCCAGTCGGGCATACCGAGGCTGCGGGCCAGCTCCCAGGTGGAACCACCGCCGGCGGCCGTGACCCGGGCCAGGTCACGCAGCCCGGTGGTCATGGCGCTCACGACGAGGACGGGCGGGACACCGCCCGCGAGCGTCTGGCGCAGTACGGTCAGGGCCTCGGGCAGGTCCCCCGCGATCGCGGCGTCCGCCACCGCGAAACCGGTGGCCTCAGCCCGGCCACGACGGTATCCGGCGACCAGGGCCTCGCTGATCGTTCCACCGGAGTCCGCGATCATCTGTTCACATACCATCGCCAACTCGCGCAGATCGCTGCCGACCGCGTCCACCAGTGCTTTCGCCGCGCCCGCGCTGATCTGGCCACCGAGACGGCGGGCCTCGGCCGAGACGAAGTCGTAGCGGTCCCGCGGCCGGGTGATACGCGCCGCGGTGACGACCGTCGCGCCCGCCGTCCTCATCGCCTCCGCCAGCTTGCGGTTGCGTACGACACCGCTGTGGACGACGACAAGCACGATGTCGTCCAGCGGGCGGGCGAGGTAGGCCAGCAGCGCCTCTCGAAGATCATCTGTAAGTTCCTGCGCGCCGCGGACCACGACCACCCGCAGCCCACCGAACATCGATACGCTGGCCAGATCAACCATGTCACTCTCGGTGAACTCGCCCGGTGCCCGGTCGACGACCTCCGCCTGTGGGTCGTGGCGCCGGGCGGCGTGGACGACGTCCCGGACAGCGCGGGAGACAAGCAGCTCCTCGTCACCGGAGACCAGGACCAGCCGTGGCGGCGCGGATGTCGGCGGCACGCTGGCGAGCATGTCACAGGGACGGTATCCGGACCTCACGAGCTGGTCAGGAACATCGAGTAATGACGATCAGCCATCAACGCGTGGACCAGATTCCAGCAGCACGTGACATCAATATCACCTGTATGCCCAGAGTGATGACAGACAGTGCGATGAGGACGCGGCGCCCACGGTGCCGCCGAACGGTCGCGAACAGCACCGCTGTGGTGGCGACGAGGGCCACCGCGCCGGCCGGGCCGGCCGGCCAACCGATCTCCGCGCCGGGTACGCGCGCCGCGACGTCCGCCACCGTGATCAGCCACCCGCACGGCACACCCGCGAGGGCCGCCAGGAGCCGGGCCAGCGGGTCGTAGACGACCGCGGCCACCGTGGCGAGGACCCCGAGGATGGTCGCCGGCGCGACCGCGGCCTCGGCGAGCATGTTGGCGGGAACGGCTACCAGGCTGACCCCGCCGCCGATGGCGACGATGATCGGCGAGCAGGCGACATGTGCCGCCGCGGCGACCGCGAGCGGCTCTGCCAGCCACCTCGGCAGCCGGCCCGCCAGCGCGTCCCGCCAGCCGGGGACGAGGATCACCAGTCCGGCGGTGGCGGCAACCGACAGGGTGAAACCGACCGAACGAGCAAGATCGGGACTGCTGAGGACGAGCACCAGCACGGTGGCCGCGAGCGCGGGCATGGCCAGCCGCGGCCGTCCGCTGCCGGCCGCGACGATCCCGATCAGCCCCATGACACCGGCCCGCAGGACGCTTGGTGACGGCCGGGCCAGGATGACGAAACCGACCAGGGCCATTGCGACCCAGCCGGCCCGCACCCACGGAGCCAGCCGGCTGCGCCGGACGACAACGGTCGCCGCGGCGATTATGATCATGCAGTTCGCGCCGGAGACAGCGACCAGGTGCGACATCCCGGCGGTCCGGAAGTCCTCCCGCACCTCGTCGTCGAGGTTGCTCGTGTCGCCGAGGACAAGGCCCGGCAGCAGCCCGCGGCGCGGGCCGGCAAGCCCCGACGCGGCGTCGCGCAGGCCCGCCCGCAGATGACCGGCCACCCGCTGCACCAGCGAGGGCGGGCCGACCGAGGCCGGCGCGGCCCGGACGAAGACGACAGCGGCGACGGTGTCAGCCGCCCTCGGCGGCGCCAGCCTTCCCGAGGTGCTGACATGCTGGCTCGGCAGCAGGTCCTCCCAGCCGGACGCGGTCGCGAGCACCAGGACCGGCTGCCGCAGCCGGATGTCGTGCCCGTCCGCGGTCAGCCGCTCCACCCGCATCGGGACGATGACGAGCCCGCCGCCCCCGTGGCTGACCCGCGGGTCGCCGGTCACCGTCCCTTCGATACCGGCGGACGCCCGGGCCGTGCCGAGGGCCGCGAGCGGGCCGAGCGTCCGGGCCCGGGCCGGCAGACCCGCCGCCAGCACGCCCGCGGCAAGGCAGGCCAGACATGCCAGGACCGTGCCCGCCGGCCGTCGGGCCGTCCGGCCGCGCAGCAGGGCCACCGCGCACAGCGGTATCACGCACAGCGGTGTCACGCACAGCAACACCCCGGCGATCCACAGCACGGCCACCGGTGGCACGGCCAGTCCGGCACCCGCGGCTCCCGCCCAGGCCGCGAGGGCTGGGGCGACCAGACGCAGGTCGGGCGGTTGATGCTGCGGATCGTGACCGGAAACGGTCATGTTCGTGCTCCACGCTACCCGGCCACCGGTGAACCAACACGCTCTCCGTTGAGCGCTGACAGTCAGACAGTGACGAGTGGCAGCAGGTCGGCAAGACGCTGATCACCGACTCCGGTCACCTCCCCCAGCTGTCGCGGAGAGGTGAAACCGCCGTGGGCCGCACGCCACTCGACGATCCGCTGGGCCAGCACAGGACCTACGCCGGGCAGCGCGTCGAGGGCTTCGGCCGTGGCCGTGTTGAGGTTCACCGGTGCCCCGGGCGCGGTGCCCGGCGAGCCCCTGCCACCGCCGCCCGCGGTGACACCGCTACCACCGGCGCTGCCGGCGGTACCGCCCGCGGGCTGGGGTGGTGCCGGTCCGGGGCGGCCGTCCACAAGAATCTGCTCGCCGTCCACCAGGCGACGCGCAAGCGCCAGCCCGGAGGTGTCCGTCCCGGGCAGCACCCCGCCGGCGCGGGCCACCGCGTCCACCACCCGGGATTCTCCCGACAGGGTGAACACTCCGGGATGGCGGACCTTGCCCGCGACGTCGACGACGACCTGCGCCTGCGGGCTCCCGGTGGCGGCGGGCGACGGCGGCGTCGCGGCCGTCACCGCGGCGGCCGCTGTACCGTGCCCCGGATTTGTGCCGGGCCCCGGATTCGTGAGGTCCGTCACCTGTACCGCCGGCGGAAGGGCCAGCACCGGCACTGGTCTGCCCCGCCAGGCGAACCAGCCGGCCACCAGCGCCGCGGCGAGGGCGACGAACGCGATCAGCAACGCGCCACGGATGGCCGGGTCGACCAGCCCGCCGCGCAGGGTGTGCGGCAGGCGTCCGGCCAGGCTGGATCCAGCCCGCTGGAGGGCTGTCCGCCGCTCCCCGCCGCCGGGACCGGCAGGCTCGGCCAGTATCTCGTCGAGGAAGGAAGCATCGATGGATGCCGTGCCGGCCGCGTCGGAGCGGGACGACCGGCCGTGTTCGCCGGGCACGGGTGGCTCCCCCCGGCGGGGGCCCGGCCCGGCGGGGCCCGGTTCCCTGTCAGGAGCGCCCGGAGCCGGGCCGGTGAGGTACAGCCGGCCCGGCTCCGGGCTGCCGCGTTCCCCCGTGACCGGGGCACGGGCCACCGGGGCACGGGCCACCGGGGCACGGGCCACCGGGGCACGGCTCTTCGCAGCGCCTGGCCGGACCACGGCAGCCACGCCCGAGCGGGTGCCGGGGGCAAAAGAAAGATCAGCCATGCCCGTGACGGTAGGGCCCCGCGCCGTGGCGGTACATCGTGTACCCCTCGCCTGTGGACAACCGTCTTCTGTCCACAGGACACCGCGAGTGACGGACAAAACCTGCTATGTACCGACCGTGTTCGGTATCACGGCCGACACGCGACAACACGCCCGATGCCCAATCAAAACGATCACGTATAGTTGCATCATACAATCAAGTAGCGAAATGTCGAGCCGTGGGATACATCGCGTTGCGACCTGCGTCGAATTCCTGTGGCCGCCCCACGCTCTCACTGTGCCGGCATCGCACGAGCGGCCCGCCCGACGGAGGATGCATGACGACCACCGGGAACAATGTCAGCCGTGACCGGAACCCACCGGACGGCACCGGTACGGGCCTGAGCCACCGGCAGATCGTCGTCATTATCACCGGGCTGATGACGGGCATGCTGCTCGCGGCACTGGACCAGACCATCGTCGCAACCGCGCTGCCGACCATCGTCGGTGAGTTCCATCGCAGCGACATGCTTTCCTGGCTGGTCGCGGCCTACCTGCTGACCTCCACGATCTCCGCCCCGCTGTACGGGAAAGCCGGTGACCTCTACGGGCGCAGAATCGTCCTGCAGCTGTCCATAACGATCTTCCTGGCCGGCAGCACACTGTGCGGGCTTGCCCAGTCGATGTACCAG
>NZ_CAKKTL010000070.1:5859-16269 GCF_920664355.1 Protofrankia sp. CiP1_Cm_nod2 | reverse complement strand
CTTGTCGGATTCCGCGCCCTGCAGGGCCTTGGTGCCGGCGGCCTCATCTCCCTGGCCTTCGCCGTCATCGGCGACATCGTCCCGCCCCGGGAACGGGGGCGCTACCAGGGATACTTCAGCGGAGTTTTCGGCGCGTCGAGCATCCTCGGCCCACTCGTCGGCGGTTTCGTGGTCGACCACGGGTCATGGCGCTGGGTGTTCTTCGTCAACCTTCCGGTCGGGCTCGCCGCGCTCGTCGTCATCAGCCGGACGCTGCGGCTGCCGTTCCGGCGCCGTCGGTCGGCTATCGACTGGGCCGGCGCCATCCTGCTGGTCACGGGCCTGAGCGCCATCCTGCTCGCCACCCAGAGCGGGGGCAAGGACTTCTCGTGGCTCTCCTGGCAGATCGCCGCGATGATCATCGCGGGAATCGTACTGACCGGTTCCTTCGCGCTGCGCGAACGGGTGGCGCCGGAGGCCATTCTCCCACCCCGACTGTTCACCAACAGCATCTACACGGTGTCCGCGCTGCTGAGCCTCGTCACCGGGGCCTTCATGTTCGGGACGATTGTTTTTCTTCCGCAGTACCTACAGATCGTCCAGGGCGCGAGTGCCACTGTCAGCGGGCTGCGGATGCTCCCGCTGCTCGCCGGTATTCTGTTGACGTCCATCGGGTCGGGCCGACTGATCAGCGTTATCGGGCACTACAAGTGGTTTGTCGTGGCAGGCACCGTCGGAGCCACTGCCGGGCTCTTTCTGCTCAGTCATGTCAGCGCCGGCACGAGCGCGCTGGAACTCGGTCTGTGGATGTTCGTCACGGGGCTCGGCCTCGGCCTCCTCCTGCAGAACGTCCTGTTGGCCGTACAGAATTCTGTCGACCCGCGGGACATGGGCGCCGCGACCTCCAGCGTGACATTTCTGCGTACCATGGGGGGCGCGATCGGCGCGTCCGCCCTGGGGGCGGTGCTCACCGCCCAGCTGGCCACGAACATCGCCCTCCGGGTACCGGGCGCGCAGACCGGCAGCGCTGCCGCCAACCGTTTTGTCTCAGCTCCGCGCGAGGTCGCGGGGCTGGCCGCGCCGATACGTGAAGCGGTACGGACCGCCTATGCCGACTCGCTCGGCCGGGTCTTTCTGGTGGCCGTTCCGATCGGGATCGCCGCGTTCGCGATCAGCCTGTTCCTCCGGGATGCCGAACTACGCGGAGCGGCCGCCACCTCCCGGACCGACGCGTCGGGGAACACGGTGGAAGCCAGCCGTACCGACGACAGCCGCGACCGCGGACCGGGGGCGAAGCGATCGGCTGCCGGCGTGTCCGGGGAGCAGACTGTTGCTCACGCAATCGCTTTGGGGCCAGACGAAAAGATCATGCGCGTAGGGCCCGCGAAGTCACAGAAGAACCCGCCCCTCAGGGGGCACGAATCGTAGGAGAAGCCTGGAGAGGAGAACATCATGACCGTACCGGGCAGCGCCGTCGAGAAGCTCACCGGCACCTGGGCGATCGACCCCGTTCACAGCCGGTCCGGCTTCGCCGTCCGACACGCGATGGTGGCGACCGTCCGGGGCAGTTTCAGGTCCTTCGAGGGCGCACTGCGCCTCGACGGCTCCACTCCCACGGCCTCACATGCCACGATCAGCATCGACACCGACAGCATCGACACCGGGAACGCCGACCGCGACACCCATCTACGCTCCCCCGACTTCCTTGATGCCGGCACGCATCCGACGATCACCTTCACCAGCACGGGCATCAGGCCAGGAAGCGGCCAGGACAGCTACGTGGCCACCGGCGGCCTGACCATCCACGGCACGACGCGCGTGGTCGAGGTAGCGGTCGAGTTCCAGGGCAGCGCGGTGGACCCGTCCGGCCACAGTCGGGTGGGATTCGCCGCCACGTCATCCCTCAGCCGGAAGGACTTCGGCCTCACCTGGAACGCGCCGCTGGAGGCGGGAGGCGTCCTCATCGGCGACAAAGTCACGATCGATGCTGACATCTCGGCCATCAGGACGTTCTGATCAGGACCGCACAGGACCAACGGCCGACAGCCGCGCCAGCGGTCAAGAACCGCCCTGATCCAGAACCCGGGACCGCTCGGGCCGCCGGTAGGCCGGCCACACCGCGCCGGCCGGGCATCCCGGCGCACCCGGCCGGAGCCGCCCGCCGGCCGGGCCAGCGCGCGGCGGACGGGCACGGCACGAACGGCCGGGACACCGTTCGCCCTGAGCAGCGGAGCAGCGGAAAGACGCCGTGGCGCCGGGGAGCGGGAGCCGCCCAGGGCCGGCATCGAGGACTGGCGGCGCCCGGCGCGGGGAACCACTTGTCCAGGTCGGAAGGTATGAGCGACCCTGGAGATGACAATCATGATGACGACGGCAGAGACGCACCGTCACCACGGCGGAGCTTCGGGCACGGTCTGGATGGCAGGGCTCTTCCTGGGAATCGCGGTGACGGTTCTCGGCGCGCTCCTGGTCGCCCATCCCTTCGCCGCCGCGCGCACACTGGCGATCCTGATCGGTGTCGGGCTGGTGCTGGCCGGAATCATGGACATGGCCGCGACGACCCGTGCGGGTGAGGACGCCTCCGCTCTCTTCGGTGTCCTGCTCGTGATCGGCGGGATCGTCGCACTCGCCTGGCCGGGTGTCACCTTGTGGACACTGGCCCTCATCGTCGGTATCTGCCTGCTGGTGGCCGGTGCCGTGCGTGTCGCCATGGCCGGCTACGCGCACGGGCACGGACGCCCATGGGGGTGGGGCCTGTTCATCGGTCTCCTGGCGATGGGCATCGGCATTCTCGCCCTGGTGTGGCCGTCGGCCACCGTCTTCATCCTGGCGGTGATATTCGGGATCGAGCTGATCGTGCACGGCGTCGCACAGATCACGCGCGCTCTTGCGGTCCGCCGGGAGTCGCGAGCCTGATACCCAGGACCCGGATCGCCGGCCCGGCCGGCTCGGGCGGAGCCGGCCGGCTTCCACCGACATTCCCGGGCGGGGATCGCCGGGCACCGGCAGCGCTTGTGGCCGCGGCCAGAGCCGCTCCGGTCATCCGTGTTGCCAGAGCGCGGGGCCACCGGGACATCGCCCCCGGTGGCCGGCCTGCCCGACACGCTCGATATCGAACATATGTTCGGGTATCGTACTTCTATGCCCCTCCAGTGCAGCCTGTTGACCATCGGTGATCCCGAGGTCACTACCAGCCCGGCATTCAGCCGTATCCACCTCGATGGGACGTCGTGGGCCGACGTGGCACCCGGGTGGCTGCGCGGCGCCGACGACCTTTACGAGACCCTCGCCAGCGAGGTCCCGTGGCGGCAGGGCCGACGGTGGATGTACGAGCGCATGGTCGACGATCCACGGCTGTCACGGTGGTACAAGGCCGCCGAACCCCTCCCCCATCCCATCCTGGCTACTATACGTAGCTCTCTGTGCGCGCATTATCAGGTGCCGTTCGGCTCGGTCGGGCTCAACTTCTACCGGGACGGTGACGACAGCGTCGCGTTCCACCGCGACCGTGAGCTGCGCAGGCTCGGCAACACCCTGATAGCGATCGTGACGCTGGGGGCACGGCGTCCCTTCCGGCTCCGTCCACGCGGTGGTGGCGCCGGCCGGACGCTGCTCCCCGCGTCCGGAGATCTTCTGGTGATAGGCGGCCGCTGCCAGGCCGACTGGGAGCACGCGGTCCCGAAAGTCGCTTCCTGCGGCCCGCGGATCAGCGCGTCCTGGCGGTGGGCCGCGTGAGGGGCCTCCTCGTCAGCTTCAGAACGCTCTCACCGGCGCGCCTGGAGCGCGTCATCCGGCGGATGGCCCATGGACGGAAGTCACTCACGGTCGACCGGGGCCGCACCGGAGCGGGCGGCCCGCGAGCCCACGCCGTCCCCGTCGCCGGCCGGGGTGACCGGCTCCAGCAGATGCGGGCCGTTGTTACGCACGTTGCCGACCTGGGTGTCGACCGGGTAGGCGCGCAGCACTCCGGCTGGCGCGGGTCCGAGCATGCTGGTCAGCACCGCCGGATCGGCCAGGGCAGGATCAAGCCAGTGCGACCAGTCCGCCGGAGGAAGGACGACCGGCGAGCGTGGATGCAGGGACTCCAGACCGGCCGGCGCCGTAGTGGTGATGATGGTGAAGGTCGCGAGCGTGCCGCCCGTGGGCGGACGCCACAGCTCGTACAGTCCCGCGAGCGCGGCGAGTTCGCCGTCGACCGGGCGTACCAGGTACGGCTGCGCGCGCCGGGCCTCCTTGGTCCGCTGCCACTCGTAGTAACCCGTGATCGGGACGAGGCAGCGGCGGGCCCGCAGCGCGGCACGGAACGCGGGTTTGGCCGCCACGGTCTCCGCCCTGGCATTGATCATTTTGTTGCCGATGGCGGCGTCCTTGGCCCACGAGGGCACCAGGCCCCAGCGCGCCAGCCGCAGCCGGGGAGCCGGTGTCGGCTGCTGGCCCGGCGGGATGACGACCACCGGCGCCGAAGCGGTCGGCGCGACGTTGAAATTCGGTTGTACGCCGCCTGTCTCGTCACGCGCGGAGAACGACTCTGCGAGCTGCTGCCCACCCAGGGCGTTGGCGTAGCGACCGCACATGTGTTCGTAGTGTGCCAGACAACCACCCGTACCGCATGGCCTCCGCTGGTGCCCGCCCGACCTCTGGCGGGCGCCGGCGGCAACCGCCCACCGAGGCCGTGCCCATCAGAGCCGTGCCTGCCAGAGCCGTGCCCACCAAAGCTGTGTCTGCCGAAACCATGTCCGCCAAGGGCACGCCTGCCGGGAGCCCGGCTCCCGGGAGCCGGGCGTGGAGCACGGTATGCCCGCGCCACACAGTCACCGCACGGGCCACCACCACACGGACCGTTGCCGTCCGGGCGGCCGTCACACGGGCTGCTACCGCACGAGCCATTCGGCCGACATGACAAGGCAGAACAGGGAGACGAAGGCGAAGAACAGCACCCACAGCCCCGCGGGCATGCCGGTCAGCCGGGCCAGCTGATCCGGATCCGACGTCGGCGCACGTCCCCGGCTGCGGGTCCGCTGCACCTCGATGATCGGCCGCAGCCCACCGAAGAGGAGGAACCAGGTGATGGACATGGCGAACAACTGCTGGGGACGCTCCGAGGCCAGGACCGACACGGCCACGACGGTCCCGATGCTGAGCACGATGGACAGCACGCCGAAGGCGTTGCGGATGGCGACGAGCACCCCCAGGAGCAGGACGACACTCAGCCGCAGCATCAGGCTCACCTGATCGACCGCGAGCAGGGCGGCGGCGCCGAGGCCGAGCAACGAGGGCGTGATGTAGCCGGCCGCGACCGTGACGACGACGCCCGGCCCGGTCGGCCGCCCGGCCGACACGGTCACACCGGACGTGTCGGAATGCAGCCGGATACCACCGAGCCGCCGGCCGCTGCCGACCGCGGCCAGCGCATGCCCTCCCTCATGAGCAATGGTGATCACATGCCGGGCCAGCGGCCACAGCCGGCTGTCGAGCACCACGACAAAGGCGATCACAGCACCTACCAGCGCCGTCCAACGCGGCGGATCCCCCGAGCTGAGCAGATGCGTCCACTCGTCAGGCGTCGTACGTCTCCTATCCGATCGTGTCCAACCGGTACCGCTGACGGCCCCTGGGATGCCGATGTAGCTGATGCCGATGTGGCTGATGCCGATGTGGCTCAGGTGGAGCTGAGTATGCAATGCTGCGGAGAACGATCGTCGAGTGCCTGTCCGACACGGCCTGCCCGCCCTTCCGGCATGGTCTCCCGGCGGCTCGCGACGACTCACGGTACGATCGGCCAGCTACTTTTCGTGGCCGATCGAAATCGATCATCCCAACGTGACACAGTTGGGACAACACAGATAGGCGGGAGGTCAGGAGCGGGTGGCGGAACTCGTCTACAAGCCAGTGATCCGCTTCGCGCTCGGCTTCTTCAAGGCGCTCGATCTCAGGCTCGACGTCCGAGGCCAGGAGCACATACCGGCCACAGGCGGATGCGTCGTCGTCATCAACCACGTCTCCTACCTGGACTTTGCCCTCGCCGGCGTCCCGTTCTGGCGCTCCCACCGACGCCTGGTCCGCTTCATGGCCAAGCACGACGTCTTCTCCCACCCGATCGCCGGGCCCCTCATGCGCGGGATGCGCCATATTCCCGTGGACCGGTCGGCGGGCGCGGGGTCCTACCACCACGCGGTGGCGGCGCTGCGGGCCGGCGAGCTCGTGGGGATCTTCCCCGAGTCGACGCTCAACCGCAGCTTCTGCCTCCAGCCCTTCAAGACCGGGGCGGCTCGGATGGCCGTCGAAGCCAATGTCCCGGCGCTGCCGATGGCCGTCTGGGGCAGCCAGCGCATTCTGACCAAGGGGCGGCCGCGCAACTTCCGTGCCGCGCGCGGCGCCACGGTCTCGATCGTCGTCGGCGAACCGATCCCGCCCGCCGAGCTCGCACCCGCGGCGGCCGGCACCCAACTGCTCTCGGATGCCGTGTTGAAACTGCTGACCGATGCCCAGCGTGACTACCCACCGCCACTCCCGGGTGAATCGCCATGGTGGCTGCCGGCCCATCTCGGTGGCAGCGCGCCCACACCCGAGACGGTCGCCCGGGAGCAGGCCGAGTCACGCGACAAGAAGTAACGTCCCTTATACGACATCCGCGGAGACGCGAAGGTGTCTGGATCTTCCTGGAACAGCCCGAAAACACATCCGTTCCCATACCGGAAACGTCGCACCGTCAGCACATCCGAAGCGACACGAACACTTTCACCCGGTAACGTCGGAGATCCGCCTGCCCGGCAGGCCGGTACGCCAGCCGCGAGCTGAGCGGCCCCCCATCACTAATCGATCAGTCAAAAAACCCGATTCAGGCAACCCGGAGCCATCGGACAGTCACTAAACCTACCGATACCCAACGGGTTGACTTTTAAGTCACGACTGACATCTACGGAAAGAGCTGTCCCGAAGGCGACAGGCGACGGCGCACGCTTCACCTGGCCAACCGCTCACCTGGCCAACCGCGTCCCAGATGTCAACAACGGTGGCATGTCCCAATGGCGACAGCCAATGACGAGCGGGGCCACGGGCTGCAGCCGGCCCGGCGACAGGCGTCTGCGTCCCGGCCGAGCTTATAGCACGGGGCCAAAAGTAGCTGGGCGAAGGGTACTCCGGGGATTTCAGCACCACGACCGTCCAGCCCATGCCGGTGGCCCACGGGCACTCCTGGACAAGGCAAAGGCTACTGTCGGACAACATCCAGACCCCAAATGTGTCAAGGCTCTCTAGGGAGACCGGACGACCCATTGGTAACCTCAAGCACCAACAACATTTGTACTACCCCACTTGGTTCACCGGTTCCACGTTTATACAGACCTACCTGTTCGTCGTCGACGGAGGCGCCCACGATGGCTGTACAAGAGCTGGCGATGCCTGCTGCTAGCAGGGTCGGCACGGTGGTCGCGATCGGGCAGCAGGTCCGGGTCCCGAAAACCGCCGAACTCGTCGCGGCACACCTTCGCCGCCGCATCGTGCGGGGAGAGCTCGTGGAGGGCGATGCCCTCCCACCCGAGGCCACCCTCATGGAGCAGTTCGGGGTCTCCCGGCCGACGCTGCGCGAGGCCTTCCGGGTCCTGGAATCCGAAGCCCTGATCACGGTCAGGCGCGGCGCGCATGGTGGCGCGCGCGTACACATCCCGAACGGGGACATCGCGGCCCGCTACGCCGCGTTGGTCCTGGAATACCGCGGGACGACCCTTGCCGACATCCACCAGGCCCGCGCTGTGATCGAACCACCGTGCGTGGCGTTGCTGGCGGAGAATCGCGCCCAGGAAGACCTGGACAAGCTCCGGCTGGCGGTGAGCGAGACAGCGGCCGCCGTCAGCACCGACGACCCGGGCCAGTACCTGCAGGCCGATCTCGCCTTCCACGTCCTGCTGGTCAAGCTTGCCGGGAACACGACGCTGTCGGTGCTGTCAGGGATGCTGCGTCACATTCTCGATCTCGCGACGCTGTCCCACCCAGGCCCGGAACGCAGCGCCGAACAGCGGCTCGCCAGCCGTCGGCGCCTCCTGGAGCACGAGCGGGTCGTGGACCTCATCGAGGCACGTGAGGTCAGGGCCGCGGAAGAGCTGTGGCGCGCGCACCTGCTGGAAACCAGTCAGGATCTGACCAACGGCCCGGTCGCCACAACCGTGCTCGACCTGCTCGGCTGACCCGGCGAGGTCGTCGGTACCACGGCTGCTGGTCCGTTCGCGGCCCGGGCAACCGGGCCTGCCACGGCCCAACCCGCCTGCCACGGAATACGGATCTCGCACACGAGAAAAAGATCTCGTCATTTTCGGTCGACAGCCGAATAGGGCATATCATTTATCTGTTTTTGCGAGAATCGGCTACCGATGGGCCGACGGAAGCCGTCCCGGAACGAGACGGCTGTCGCATGTCGTCACAGTTGGGGTGAGCTGTTCGCCCGTTCCAGCGCGGCCGCCCGCGTCTCGAAGGGGCCATCGGCGAGCAGGCCGACAAGCGACCAGCGGACGGCCCACCAGCGGTGTCCCTCATCACAGACAACCTGGGCGGCATTACCGGGACAACGGATCGGATCAGCCTGGGCCCGCCGACGACCGGTAACGCTCCGATGCCTGAAAGATGAATAGTGCAGCGCCGTCAATGGTCCGTCCACTCCTCGGTGCGCGGTGCCCGGTCATTCGACCATCCACCGACGGTGCGGCCCCACGCCACACCACTCAGGCAGAGTTGCATCCATCACCGGTGTTGTCAAAACACGTACCGTATCCACGCTATGACACCGACAGCTTCAGCCCGACACACATTGCCGCCGGTATTCATATGAACACAAAGCGAATTGGATATACCATGACCGGCAGGCAGGTCAGGAACGGCATTCCCACGTCGCGAAACCCGCGGGAATCCGCCGTCCAGATGATCGGCCGGCCCGAGAGCCGGGCCGCCGCGCGAGGACAGGGCCCGAACGGAAGCACACTCGATCACCCAGCCCGAGAAACCGGCTGGCACACGGGGCTGGAGCCCGGACAGGAGCGGAGCCAGCCGGCCAACTGGCCCGTCGTAGTAGGCGCCCGGGCGCGGATCAGCGTAGCGGGTCGAAAGGCTCGAGTTCCACCGGCAGGCGGCCGGTGACAAGCGCCTGCGCCACCAGCTGTCCGCTGACCGGCCCCAACGTGATGCCCCACATACCGTGCCCACCGGCCACGAACAGCCGTGGGGATGTCGTCCGACCGATCACCGGGAGACCGTCCGGCGTGCAGGGACGTGAGCCAACCCATTCCTGCCGCCGGGAGGTCAGCTCCACACCGGCCAGCAGGGGGCGGACCGCGTCGACGATCGCGGTGATGCGACGCTGGTCCAGCGGCGCCCGAGGCTCCCGGAACTCCATCATCCCGGCGATGCGCAACCGGTCACCCAACGGCGTACAGGCCACCCGCTGGGCCGGGAAGTACAGCGGGCCCGCGGGCACGGTGTGAGCCGCCACGCTGAAGCTGTACCCTCGCCCCGCCTGCACTGGGAGACGGACCCCGAACGGGCGGGCGAGCTCGCTCAGCCACGCGCCACTGGCGACGACGACCGCGTCGAACAGTGCGCTGTCCCCCGTCGAGAGCTCCAGGGCCATGTCGGTGCCACGGTCACGGATCCCGCGGACGCCGACGCCCTCCCGCAGCTCACCGCCGCGCGCCCGGACGCTGTCGGCGAGCGCCGCCACGAAACGCCCCGGGTCGCAGAAACGCTGGCCGTCGATGCGGACCGCGGCGTTGATCTCGTCGGTCAGCGCCGGTTGCAGGGCCCGCGCCTGCGCGCCGCCGAGCAGCTCGAAGTCGACCTTCTGGCCCGCCGTGCGGATCTCGGCGAGTTCGGTGACCAGCGTCTCCCGCTCACGCGCGCTGCGGTAGCAGGCCAGGAACGGCTCGGCCGGGGACGTCGACACCCGTACTCCCCCGGCAGCAAGCTGGTCGAAGGCCTCGAACGCCCTGCGGTTGACCGGCGCGAGGTGTTCCATCGCCGCCCGCCAGCGCCGCGCCGTGCTGTTGCGGGCGAACCCGGCGAGGAAGCGGGCCAGACGCGGATCCGCGCGCGGCGGCACGTACACCGGGGACGCCGGGCTCACCACGGCGCGGACGCCGTAACGCAGCACCGCCGGTTCCGGCAGCGGTGTGGCCAGGCTCGGTGTGACCCACCCCGCGTTGCCCCAGGACGAGCCGGCCGCGACATGCTCACGTTCGAGCACCGTGACCTGGGCCCCATGCTCCTGCAGGAACCACGCGGTGGACAGGCCGACCATGCCGGCACCCACGACCCCCACCCGCTCGGGCGCGCGGTACCGGGACCCGATGACAGCGCTGGCCGCCGGGACGGTCACCGAGCCGGAGGAACGACCGTCAGAACGGTTGGTCACGCCACCTCACCACCCTCGCTGTCCTGACACCCTCA
>NZ_CAKKTL010000070.1:0-5282 GCF_920664355.1 Protofrankia sp. CiP1_Cm_nod2 | reverse complement strand
TGTTCCCGGCGCCCGTACCGGTCTGGCGCCCGTACCGCTCCGGCGCCGGTGCAGGCCCCGGCCTCCTACCGCTCCGGCGCCCCTGCCGCTTCGGGCACCCGCTGCCTGACACCACCGGGCCGGCGTTCGATCGTCCCTGCTCACCGGGCACGTACTGTCGTTACCATGCGGCCGATGATGACGGCGGGCTCGGCGTGATTCATACCGTTCTTGCCCATCTCACATGCCCGACATGTCACCAGGGGCTGACCGCCGGGCCGGGGCGGGTCCACTGTCCGGCGGGCCACAGCTACGACCTCGCCCGGGCGGGCTACCTGACGCTCACCGCCGGGCGGGCGAAGGCTCTCCCCGGTGACAGCGCGGACATGGTGCGGGCGCGGGAGGCCTTCCTTGGCGCCGGCCACTACACCGCACTTGCCGACCGGCTCGCCGACAGGCTCGCCGCCGAGCTCACCGGCGGACTCACCGGCGGACTCGCTGGCAGGCTCACCGGCGAGCTCACCGGCAGGCTTGCCGGCGCACTCACGGACCAGCCCGCGAACAGGCTTGCGGGCGCGCTCGCCGCCGGCGGCCACGGTCGTCAGGCGGTCAGCGGCACGTCCCAGGACAGCGGCCCGGCCCAGGGCGGGAGCGAGAGCGGGGGCAGCGGTACGTCCGGCGGCGCGCCGGTCGTCGTCGATGTCGGCGCCGGTACCGGCTACTACCTGGCGCGCCTGCTCCGGTCCGCTCCGGGCGCGGCCGGTATCGCGGTGGACGCGTCACGTTACGCGCTGCGACGGGCGGCCCGGGCACATCCGCGCATCGGCGCCATCGGCACGGACGTACGCGGCCCACTGCCCATCCGGACCGCGACGGCAGCACTTGTTCTCGACGTCTTTGCACCGCGAAATGCCGCGGAAATGCACCGCGTCCTGCGCCCGGACGGACGGCTGGCCATCGTGACACCCACCGTCCGCCATCTTGGCGAGATCGTGGGCCCGCTCGGCCTGGTCACCGTGGACGAGAGAAAATCCGAGCGGCTGCGCGCGAAACTGGCCGGATTTTTCGTCCAACAGGACCGGCTGGCCATGGACCTCGAGCTCTCCCTGTCCCCGGACGACCTGTTGAACCTGGTGATGATGGGGCCCACCGCCCACCACCGGCGGGCACCGGAGGTCCGCGCGGCCATCGAGGCCAGCTGGCCGCGTGGCGCCCGGCCGACCGCGTCCTTCACCGTCGAGATCCACGCTCCCTGCCCCGGACAGACGGTTCACCACGTGGGCCCGCCACCATTCCGCGGTGGCCGTCAAGAAAAGCGGTGACCGTCAAGAAAAACCGACAAGGACGGGAAACAGGGCGCCGGAACACGTCGCGGATTTCCGTGGGACCGTTTCCGTGAGACCGGCTGTGCCGGGTCCGGACGGGACAGGACCGAGCCCGGACGGGACGGGACCGGGTCCGGACGGCGAACGGGACGGAACAGAACGGAACGGGTCAGGCCACCAGGCGGGACTTCCAGGCGGATACCGCGTCCGGATCCGCGCCGTTGGCGGCCAGCCAGCCCACCACGCCGCCGTCGTGGCCGTCGATGACGCCCAGCACCTGCTCGACGGCCGAGGACGACGTCCTGGCCAGATCCCGCGCGTTCTGCCCACCGCCCGGCAGCAGCGGGCTGTCACCCATCCGTCGCAGCACCGCGGGCATGTTCGTGGCCGTGATCGCGTAGTCCGCGAGCACCGCGTCCGCCCGGACGCCCGCGGCACGCAGCAGCACCGCCACGACAAGGCCGGTCCGGTCCTTCCCGGCCGCGCAGTGGACGAGCAGCGGCGCGGGTGTCCGAGCCGCGAGATGAAGGATGCCGACCACCAGCGAGCCGGCGGAGACAATGATCGACTGGTAGAGCGTGCGCAGACCGCCGGCGAGCGCCGTGGCGGTCCGGGAGGACGGGTCGTGGGGATCGACGTCGCCCAGCAGCGGGATCAGGTGGATGCCGGTCGCCGCCGAGGCCAGCGGGTGCGGGCCGTCCTGCTCGACCGGCGAGCGCAGGTCGACGACCGTGCGGGGCGGCCATGCGAGACCGTTCGGCGGCGGCCGGTCACCGTGCAGGGGAGCCTCGCTGCGGTAGAGCACACCGGCCCGGGTCAGCCCGCCGTCGCTGGTGGGCAGCCCACCCAGGTCACGCAGGTTCACCAACTGATCGGCAGTCGTCTCACCGTTCATATGCCCGCTCCGTGTTGATCGTCCGATGTTGCTCTATCTGAGCACATCCACCTCCGCTGACGGCGAAGTGAACTCCCAGCAACCTCACAGGTTGGATTCAGCAACGGTGAAGTCCGCCGGCCCACCGTGGACGGTGAAGCACCCGCGCAGGCCCCGCGAGGCGGGACCGGCGCGGCCGACCAGACCAGCAGGGACCAGCAGGACCGCTGGCGGGCACGGGAGCCGCCAGCCGTGGCCACGCGCTTCCCCGCGTGCCCGCGGCCTGCTCCGGTAGGTGCCCGGGGACAGGCCCTGGGCCTCTTGAGCCGATGGAGGACGACATCATGATCGCGACAACGCTGGATCTTGCGGTGGCGACGCTGGCCCCGGGCACGGGCGTCGACCCGTCCGTGGACGCCGGCCGCCGGCCACGAGGGCTGACCGTGATGGCGTGCGGCGTCGGCATCGGCCCGATCAGGACGCTTCTCGACGGGCTGGGGCGCTCCCCCGCCGATGCCGTGCTGGTCTACCGGGCCATGACCGAGGAGAGCTCGGCCTTCCGTTACGAGCTGGACATGCTGGCCGTGCTGCGCGGGATCCGGGTGATCTACCTGCCCGGGCACCGTTGCCCGGACCGCCTGTCGTGGCTGCCGGAACGCTTCTCCGCCCTGCTCGACGACGTCGCGCTGCGCCAGATCGTCCCCGAGATCGTCGACCACGACGTGTTCGTCTGTGGCCCGCGCGCGTGGACGCAGGCCGTCCGGGACGCGGCGCTGCTCTGCGGCGTGCCGTCCGAACAGGTGCACATCGCCGAACAGGTGCACATCGCCGAACAGGCACACGTCGCAGGACAGGAGCACATCGCCGTCGGACAGGAGCACATCGTCACACAGGCGTACGTTGCGCGACCAGCGTGAGGTGCCGGACGTCGACGCACCAGCCGAGCGACAGCGGGCAGAACTCCGCTGGCCCACCGGGTGCTGGTGGGGCACCTGGCGTAGAATCTATCTTCCGTTCCGCTCGCGCTCCACATGCGGGTGCCGGCCGGTGGATGCCGGCCAGCGGACGCCCGCCAGCGGACGTCGGCCAGCGGCTGCCGGTCGGGGACCCGGCCGCGGGGCCGGGCGTGCCCACCGTCTACAAACCGGAAGGATCGCAGGTGCCGACGACGTACGAGTACGAACTCGCGCGCGAGCAGGCGTATGTCGACATCCTGTACAACCGGCTGGACGACCTGCGCGACCAGGCCCGTGAGCAGCTGCGCGCGGTGCTGGTGACGGCGGGCACCGGCACACCGCAGTCCCGGGTGGAGCGGGAGGCCTTCGCCGACGCGTACTGCGACCGGATCGACCGGTTCGACGCCGCCGAGGAACGGCTGTGCTTCGGTGCCATGGACCGCACCGGCCACCAGCGCGTCTACATCGGCCGGATCGGTCTGTCGGACGCCGAGCACGAGCCGATCCTGATCGACTGGCGGGCCCCGGTGGCCACCGCCTTCTACCGGGCGACCCTCGCCGACCCGCACGGCCTGCTGCGGCGCCGCCACCTGCGGGCCAAAGGGCGCGAGCTGCGCGGCTTCACCGACGACGTGCTCGACCCCACCGCCGCCGACGCCGCCCAGGTGGCCGGCGCGAGCGGGGACACCCCGTTGCTGGAGGCGTTGTCCGCGCCCCGCTCGGGCCACATGCACGACATCGTCGCGACGCTGCAGGCCGAACAGGACAGGGTGATCCGCGCCGGCGCCGGATCCGTCCTGGTCGTCGACGGCGGGCCGGGTACGGGCAAGACCGCGGTGGCCCTGCACCGGGCCGCCTACCTGCTGTACACCGAGCGGGAGCGGCTCGTCCGCTCCGGTGTGCTGGTGGTCGGCCCGAGCCCGGTGTTCCTGCGCTACATCGAGCAGGTGCTGCCCTCCCTCGGCGAGACAGGCGTGGTCTTCGCGACCCCGGGGCGGCTGTTCCCCGGCGTCGACGCCACCGGGGACGAGGACGCCCGCGTCAGCACGCTCAAGGGTGACCTGCGGATGGCGACGCTGGTGGCCGAGGCGGTGAAGAACCGCCAGCACGTTCCCGCGGAGGGGGTGGAGGTCCGCTACGACGGCGCCGTGCTCCGCCTGTCCCGGCGGTTCGTGGAGAACGCCCGGGCCCGGGCCCGGCGCAGCCGCCGCCCGCACAACCCGGCCCGGCGGATCTTCGTCCGCGAACTGACGGCCGGACTCACCGACCAGGTGATCGCGAATCTCCCCGGTGGCCTGCTCGACGACGACGAACGCCAGGAGATCGCCGGGTACGTGCGCGCCGACCCGGCGGTGCGGGCGGTCTTCGACGCGCTGTGGCCACGGCTGACCCCGCAGCGTCTGCTCGCCGACCTGTTCGCCGAGCCGCCCCGGCTCGCCTCGGCGGCGCGCGCGGCACAGCTGACCGCTCACGAGCGTCACCTGCTGTGCCGGCCGGCCGACGCCCCGTGGACGCCGGCGGACGTACCGCTGCTGGACGAGGCCGCCGAACTGCTGGGGGATCCGGACGTCGACACCGCGCGGCCGGCCGAGCGGGCGGTCGAGCGGGAGCGGCAGGCCGAGCGGGAGTACGCCCGCGAGGTCCTCGACGGGCTCGGCCTGACCGGGACCGTCGACGTGGAGACGATGGCCGCGGGCATGACCGAGCGCTGGTACGGCCCCCACCGGCGGCGCAGCGCCGTGGAGCATGCCAGCGGCGACCGGTCGTGGGCCTTCGGCCATCTCATCGTCGACGAGGCGCAGGAAGTGTCACCGATGCTGTGGCGGCTGCTGTGGCGGCGCTGCCCGATGCGCTCGGCCACCCTGGTCGGTGATCTCGCCCAGGCTTCGGGCCCGGCCGCGGCGGGCTGCTGGGCCGAGGCGCTGGCCCCGCACATCGGCGATCGCTGGCGGCTGGAACGGCTCAGCGTCAGCTACCGCACACCCATGGAGATCATGGATGTGGCGGCTGACGTCCTCGCCGCGCAGGACCCCTCGGCCAGGCCGCCGCGCTCCGTGCGGGCCACCGGAGCGCGGCCGACGGCGGTGGCCGTCGACGCCGACCGGCCCGGTGGCGACGCGCTGGCCGCCACGGCCGCAGCGTGGGCGC
>NZ_CAKKTL010000069.1:12177-23588 GCF_920664355.1 Protofrankia sp. CiP1_Cm_nod2 | reverse complement strand
CCTTCACGGTGTGGCGGTTCCGCAACGGCAAGGCGTCGTACTACGTGGGGAAGTACCACTACCGGTTCGTCGCGATCGACGGGCGGCTGCGGATCCGGTCCAAGCGCGTGGTCCTGGACATGACCACCCTGCGCCCGGCCGGCGATCTTGCGATCATCCTGTGACCACCCCGCTGCGGGGCCGCACGGCGGTGGTCACCGGCGGGGCGACCGGGATCGGGCTGGGGATCACCCGCCGGCTGCTCGCCGACGGGGCCCGCGTGCTGGTCGCCGCCCTGCACCCCGAGGAGCTCAAGCGCGCCTACGGCGAGCTGGGTGACCACCGCACCGGTGTGGACCTGGCCGGGCACGTCGCGGACCTGTCCCGGCCGGGCGCGGGCGAGGACCTGCTGCGGGCGGCGGTCGACGCCTTCGGTGGCGTCGACATCCTGGTCAACAACGCCGGCGGCGGGGTGATCAGGCCGACGCTGGAGCACACCGAGCAGACCCTGCGGGCGACGATCGAGAACAACCTGTGGACGGTGCTGCGCTGCACGCTGGCGGTGCTGCCGCACATGGCCGCCCGAGGGTACGGCCGGATCGTCAGCATCGGCGCCGAGTCGGTGCGCAACGGGCTGGTGGACCATGCCGTGTACAACGCCGCCAAGGGCGGGGTGCACGCCCTGACCACCGGCCTGGCGCGTGAGTTCGCCACCGCCGGGATCACCGTCAACGTCGTCGCCCCGTCCTACGTGCGCACCCCGGAGCTTGACGCGGGCCTGCGCGCGGGCACGCTGCCGGACCGGCTGCTGCACGTCATCGACCGCGCCGTCGAGCTGATCCCGCTGCACCGGCCCGGCAGCGTGGAGGACGTCGCCGCGGCCGTGGCCTACCTGGCCCGGGAGGACGCGGGGTTCGTCACCGGCCAGGTCCTCAGCGTCAACGGTGGCAGCAGCATGGGCTGACCGCGGCCGCTCCGGCGGCCAGGAAGCTCCGGACAGGAAGATCTTCAGGACGGGAAGCTTCAGCACCTCGGGAGTACGTGTCACCATGACGAGCTCATCCACATCCACCAGCGCTGTGCCCGCCGGCGCCGTGCCCGGCCTGGAGCGGTACCGGCAGGCAGCCGACCGGCTGACGGCGGCGGCCCGGCAGCGCCGGCCCTGCCCGCCCGTGCGGGACCTGCTGGGCGCGTCGGACATCGCCGCCGCGTACGCGGTGCAGCAGCTGCTCACCAGGGCGGCGGTGGGAGCCCACCGCCGCCTCGTCGGGCACAAGATCGGGCTGACCTCCCCCGCCGTCCAGCGACAGCTCGGCGTCGACCAGCCCGACAACGGCGTGCTCTTCGCCGACATGGCCAGGGCCGAGGACACCCCGATCGACCCGGCGGACCTGCTCCAGCCGCGGATCGAGGCCGAGGTGGCGTTCGTCCTCGGCGCCGGCCTCGACCAGCCCGATCTTGATCTTGGGACGGCGCGGGCCGCGGTGGCCCAGGTCCTGCCGGCGCTGGAGATCGTCGACAGCAGGATCGCGAACTGGGACATCAGCATCGTCGACACGGTCGCGGACAACGCCTCCTGCGGCCTGTTCGTCCTCGGCGCCCACCGCCAGCCGCTCGGCGACCTGGACCTGACCACCCTGACCATGGCCATGACCGCCGACGGGCAGGTGGTCTCCGAAGGCGTCGGCGCGGCCTGCCTCGGCGACCCGTGCCAGGCGCTGCTGTGGCTGGCACGCACCGCCCGGGAGCTCGGATCCCCGCTGCGCGCGGGCGATCTGGTCCTCTCCGGCGCGCTCGGCCCGATGGTCCCCGTGACGCCCGGCAGCACCTACCGGGCGACCATCGCCGGGCTCGGCACCGTCACCGCATCCTTCCGGAAGGATCTGCCATGAGCACCAAGGTCGCGGTCATCGGCTCAGGGAACATCGGCACCGATCTGATGATCAAAGTCATGCGGCTGTCGTCCACTCTGGAGATGGCTGCCATGGTGGGCATCGATCCGGACTCCGACGGGCTGGCCCGCGCGGCCCGGCTGAAGGTGCCGACCACGGCGGACGGTGTCAAGGGCCTGATCGACCTGCCGGGCTTCGACGAGATCGGCGTCGTGTTCGACGCGACCTCGGCAAAGGCCCACCTGGCGAACGCGCGCGCGCTGGCCGGGTACGGCAAGCGGCTGGTGGACCTGACCCCCGCCGCGATCGGGCCGTACGTCGTCCCGGCGGTCAACCTCACCCAGCACCTCGACGCGCCCAACGTGAACATGGTGACCTGCGGTGGGCAGGCCACCATCCCGATGATCGCCGCGGTGTCCCGGGTGACCCGCGTCCGCTACGGGGAGATCGTGGCGTCGATCGCCTCGAAGTCGGCCGGCCCGGGCACCCGCGCGAACATCGACGAGTTCACCGAGACCACCGCGCGCGCCATCGAGGTCGTCGGCGGCGCGGACGTCGGGAAGGCGATCATCATCCTCAACCCGGCCGAGCCGCCCATGATCATGCGCGACACCGTGCTGTGCCTGGCGGACGACGCCGATCCCGGCGACATCCGCGCCAGCATCGCCGCCATGGCCGCCGAGGTGGCCCGCTACGTGCCCGGATACCGGCTCAAGCAGCAGGTCCAGATCGCCCCGGTCGACCCGGACGAGCCGCTGCGGACCCTGGTCGGCGACGCCGGCCCGCGGCCGGTCTGGAAGGTGTCGGTCTTCCTGGAGGTCGAGGGAGCCGCCCACTACCTGCCGGCGTACGCCGGGAACCTCGACATCATGACCTCGGCCGCGCTACAAACCGCTGAACGACTGGCCGCCGCGGGGCCACCGGCCGTCGCGTGGCCCGCGGCGGCGGGGGAGCCGGTAGCGTCACCGTCGGTGACACCGGCAGCGTCACCGGCGGTGACACCGGCGCTGTCAGCCGTCCCAGCCAGCTCGGAGGTGGCCCTGTGACCCCGCCCAGGCTCTACATTCAGGACGTGACCCTGCGGGACGGCATGCACGCCATCCGTCATCGCCTCGCCCCGGAGCGGGTACGCACGATCGCCGCCGCGCTGGACGCCGCCGGCGTGGACGCCATCGAGGTCGCCCACGGTGACGGCCTGGCCGGCGCCAGCCTGACCTACGGGCCGGGCAGCAACAGCGACTGGGAGTGGATCTCCGAGGCCGCCGAGGTGATCACCAACGCCGTGCTCACCACCCTCCTGCTGCCGGGGATCGGCACCATCCACCATCTTGAACGGGCCTTCGACCTCGGCGTCAGGTCCGTGCGGGTGGCCACGCACGCCACCGAGGCCGACATCAGCCCGCAGCACATCACCCGGGCCCGTGAGCTCGGCATGGACGTCTCCGGCTTCCTGATGATGAGCCACCTGGCGCCCCCGGCCGAGCTGGCGCGGCAGGCGAAGATCATGGAGGACGCCGGCGCGCACTGCGTGTACGTGACCGACTCCGGCGGGCGCCTGACGATGGGCGACGTCCGCGACCGGGTCCGCGCCTACCGGGACGTCCTCGACCCGGCCACCCAGATCGGTGTGCACGCCCACGAGAACCTGTCGCTGTCCGTGGCCAACTCGGTGGTGGCCGTCGAGGAAGGCGTCACCCGGGTCGACGCGTCGCTCGCCGGCCAGGGCGCCGGCGCCGGCAACTGCCCGATCGAGGCGTTCATCGCGGTGGCGAACCTGCTGGGCTGGCAGCACGGCTGCGACCTGTTCGCGCTCCAGGACGCCGCCGACGACATCGTCCGCCCACTGCAGGACCGGCCGGTGCGGGTGGACCGGGAGACGCTGGCCCTCGGCTACGCCGGCGTCTATTCCAGCTTCCTGCGGCACGCCGAGCGGGCGGCCCGCGAGCACGGGCTGGACACCCGCGACATCCTGGTGGAGGTGGGCCGCCGCGGCCTCGTCGGCGGCCAGGAGGACATGATCATAGACGTCGCGCTCGACCTCGTCGCGGCCGGCGCCGCCCGGGGCGGCGCGGTTCCCACCGGCGTTGGCGGCAACGACGCCGTCCTGGCCGGCGCTGTCGGCGGTGGCGCCGTTCCCGCCGGCGCTGTCGAAGCCGGGCGGCCCGGGTGAGCGCGGCGGCACCGGCTGCCGCGCACCGGCCGCCGGTCGTACGGATACTGGTCGTACAGTCGCTGACCGCACAGCTGAGGGCCGCGCAGCCGGGAGTCCCACCGCTCACGGAGTTACCACTCAGGGAGGACAGTTGACATCGCAGACGCCGGGTGCAGGTGGTCTGGCCGCGTTCCGCGCGGCACGGGACTTCCTGCTCGCCCACCGGGAGGACTACGACAGCGCGTACGCCGGGTTCCACTGGCCGGAGCTGACGGAGTTCAACTGGGCGTTGGAGTGGTTCGACCATCTCGGCGCCGACCCGGACAGCTCCGGCCGGACCGCGTTATGGATCGTCGAACAGGACGGCTCGGAGCGGCGTCAGACCTTCGCGCAGCTCTCCGCCCGCTCGAACCAGGTGGCCAACTGGCTGCGCGGGCGGGGCGTGACGCGTGGTGACCGTATCGTGCTCATGCTGGGCAACCAGGTCGAGCTGTGGGAGACGCTGCTCGCGGCGGCAAAGCTCGGCGCGGTCGTCATCCCGGCGACCACGCTGCTCGCG
Organism: Protofrankia sp. CiP1_Cm_nod2; assembly: GCF_920664355.1. Classification (NCBI taxonomy): domain Bacteria; kingdom Bacillati; phylum Actinomycetota; class Actinomycetes; order Frankiales; family Frankiaceae; genus Protofrankia; species Protofrankia sp. CiP1_Cm_nod2. The sequence goes on along the minus strand of NZ_CAKKTL010000069.1, from coordinate 19,006 downwards.
CCCGCCGACCTGCGGGACCGGATCACCCGTGGCCAGGCCCGCTACGTCGTCGTCGGCACGGCCGACACCGACAAGTTCGCCGACGTGCCCGGCGAGTACGACCGGATCGCGGTCGGAGCGCCGGTGGCAGGCTGGGCCTCCTACGCCGACGCGGCCCAGGCGCCCGCCGCGTTCGTCCCGGACGGTGTGACCCGGGCCAGCGACCCGTTGCTGCTCTACTTCACCTCGGGCACCACCGCGGCCCCGAAGCTCGTCGAGCACACCCACGCCTCCTACCCGGCCGGGCATCTGTCGACGATGTACTGGATCGGGCTCACCCCCGGTGACGTGCACCTGAACATCTCCTCGCCGGGCTGGGCCAAGCACGCGTGGAGCAACGTCTTCGCTCCCTGGAACGCCGGGGCCACCGTGCTGATCTACAACTACAGCCGGTTCGACGCCGCCGCGCTGCTGGCGCAGATCGACCGGTGCGGGGTGGACAGCTTCTGCGCGCCCCCGACGGTGTGGCGGATGCTGATCCAGGCCGACCTCACGGCGGTGCGCAACCCGCCGCACAAGATCGTCGGCGCGGGTGAGCCGCTCAACCCCGAGGTCATCGAGCAGGTGGAGAAGGCCTGGGGGGTGCGCATCCGGGACGGCTTCGGGCAGACCGAGACCACCGTGCAGATCGCCAACTCACCGGGCCAGCTCGTCAAGCCGGGCTCCATGGGACGGCCCTCGCCCGGGTACCGCGTCACGCTGGTCGACGTCACCACCGGGAAGCCGGCGGAGGAAGGTGAGATCTGCCTGGACCTCGCCCAGCGCCCGCTGGGGCTGATGGTCGGCTACCGCGACGACGCCGTGCGCAACGCCGAGGCGATGGCGGGTGGCTACTACCACACCGGTGACGTGGCCTCGCGGGACGCCGACGGCTACATCACCTACATCGGCCGCGCGGACGACGTGTTCAAGGCGTCGGACTACCGGATCTCGCCGTTCGAGCTGGAGAGCGTGCTGATCGAGCATCCCGCCGTCGCCGAGGCCGCCGTCGTCCCGTCGCCGGACGCGATCCGGCTGGCGGTCCCGAAGGCGTACGTGGTGCTCGCTGACGGTCACGCGCCCGACCGGGACACCGCGCTGTCGATCCTGCGCCACGCCCGCCAGCAGCTCGCGCCGTACAAGCGGATACGCCGCCTCGAGTTCGCCGAGCTGCCCAAGACGATATCCGGCAAGATCCGGCGGGTGGAGCTTCGCCGCCGGGAGGAGGAACTGCACCCGCTCGGCGCCGCCGTGGACACCGCGGGCGGTGCGGCGGCTTTCCGTGAATACCTCGACGAGGAGTTTCCGGAGCTGCGGGGGTGACGTTGTTCCCGGAACGGCGGGAACGGTCCTGCCCGGGCCCGCCGTTCCGGGGCACGCCGGTAACGGCGCGCCGGGAGCAGGCGTCCGATTGTTTCAGCTGTGCCAGTGGGATTTCTTCCCGGAGGAGCCGGTGGGTTCCGGCTGACGACGCTGCATCGTGTTCAGATAGCAGGATACCGCCTCCGCCCGGTTGGTGGCCCCGAGCTTGCGCAGGATGTGTTTCACATGCACCTTGACGGTGCCCTCGGAAACCATCAGGCGGGTGGCGATCCGCGCGTTGGTGGCACCGTCGGCCATATGCCGCAGAACTTCGATCTCCCGGCGGGTCAGGGGTGAGTCCACAACGTCTTCGATCGCTCTGGCCAGCACGTTCGTCCCGATATCCCGGACGGGCTCGACAGGCGCGCCGGGGAGTTTCAGGGAGCCGGGGGGTTTCAGGGAGACGTCGTCCTCCGTGAAGGAGGCCATCAGGTCGGAGATGCCCGCCGTATAGGTGCACAGCTGGTCGCGCAGGGCCAGCATCCGGTCGGCGAACACGGCGCGCTCGATCGCGTAGCCCAGGCCCTCCATGAACAGGCCGATGGCCTCGCGGTCCAGGGTGTCCACGTGCCGCTGGTCGGTGTATGCGTCGGCGTGCATGAAGCCGATCACCGTCGACATCGACACGATCGGTGCGGCGACGTAGGAACGCGAGCCGGTAACGATCTTTAACAGGGGATGTACCTGCGGGTTCGCCTGGGCATCCTTGATCAGGATGGGCTGCCGCCGGTGGACCATGCCGGTCTCCAGCACCTGCTGGTCGAGCAGGACGGGGTCCGTGCTGCCGGCCTTCACCATCAGCGCGGCAAGACCCGGGTCGCCGCGGACATAGGCCGACCTCGCCACCCAGCGGGAGTTCTGGATCTGGGACAGCAGGGCGCGGCCGAAACCGAGTTTCTCGACTTCGGCGGGCGCCCTGGTGATCAGGTCCTGGACCGTGGAGAGGTCCCGCAGCCGGCTCAGGGTATTGCGTACGTCGGCCAGCGTCGACGTACGCTGGGCCAGCATCGCGTCACGCAGGGATATGCGGGCCTGACCGAGCCGGGTGAGTGCCGCGATCAGTTCCGCATGCGTCTCCGCGCCGATCCGCTCCACGCCGGCGGCGAGCCGTTCGGTAATGGCGTCCTGGGCCGCCGCCAGGGTCATCTCCGCGGTATGTGGATCCAGCGGGGTGATGCTCAGCGGCGCACAGTCCCAACCGGTCAGCCTGGCAACCAGCTGGAGAATGGAACGCGCGCGTTCGAGTTCTCTGCGCGGCAGTTCGGGACGGCGGGAGAACCAGCCCTCGCCCCGCGCCGGGTACGGGCGCCCGCCGCCATCACCGGCGTTGGTCGTGGGCATGATGGCCTCCGTTTCCTCGTCATCGAGAGCCGTCCGGAACTCGAATCGCGGTCGGTGCCGCCGGGGCGACATGCGGGCCGGTCCGCCTGACGCGGAAAGGCGTTGTTGGTCCAAGAGGCATTGCTGGTCCAAGATTGAACAGTAGGACGACGGCGCGCTCCGGGCCAGCGCGCGCCGGGTTCCAAGAGGGTTCTGAAGGGATTCCGCGAGGCCCGCTCCGGTGCTTGGTCGTCAGCGTACATCCGTTTGGTGCGGGGCCCGGTGTGGCTGCCGGGCATGCCCCGCCGGCGGCCGGTTCCGGTTCTCGTTGGACGCTGGGTTCTCACGTTCCGTAATGATCTGGACCGGCTCGGCGGAGGCCCGCCGTGCCGGCGCCCGCCGTGCCACCGTACCGGCGCGTCCCGCGGGCCCGAGGCCGTGACCATCGGTACAGGGCGCTGACTCGTTGCCGGTCGGTCCTGGCTGGGTCATGATGCTGAAAGGCCGCATGTGGCGATCTTGCGGATGTTGTGGTGTAACCGGACTGGGCACCGGTGCCCCCGATCCGGTCGGGATGCCGGTGTCCCACTGTCGGCGGCCGTGTCCCGGCGGCGGCGTCGGTGACGCGGCATCACCGGCGTGCACCTGCCGGTAGCAGGCTGTGCGCGATCGTGGCAAGGAGATCGTCTTTTGTGGCGGCGTGCTGGTGCGGCGTCGTCCTGGGCATGGGACAGGCACAGCGGCCAACGCGATCGTAGCTGTCGCGTTCCGCGCCTTATTTTAAGGCGGAATAAAATGATCTCTTTCGAGTTCTCCGAAGAGCAGGAGGACTTTCGGCGTGCGCTCGTCCAGTTCACTGAGGATGTACTGCTGCCCGGCTATCGGGACCGGGCGGCCCGGACGGATTACCCGTTCGGCATCCAGCGTCAGCTCGCCGATCTCGGTGTGCTCGGTATCGGCCTGCCCGAGCAGTTCGGCGGCACCGGCATCGAGGATCCGATCACGCTCGGGCTGGCCGCGGAGACACTGGCCTACGGCGACGTGAACATCGCGTCCGCGCCGGTGCAGGTCGGGCTCGTGGGGTCACAGCTGGCGCACGGCAGCGTGGCCGTGCAGAAGGAGTACCTGCCACGGCTGATCGCCGGTGAGATCACGGTGGCGATCGCGCTCACCGAGCCCGGCTCCGGATCCGACGCGGGCGCGCTGCGCACGGTCGCCGAGCCGGTGGCCGGCGGCTGGCGGCTGCGTGGCGAGAAGACCGCGATCTCGTGGGCCTGCAACGCCACCGCGGCGCTGATCTACGCCCGCGAGCCGGGGTCCGCGCGTTCGCAGGGGGTGAGCTGCTTCGTCGTCCCGACCGACGCCCCGGGTGTGACCGTCAGCCACCTGCCGGGGATGGGCTGCCTGCCGCTGGGCTGGGGGTCGATCCACCTCGACGAGGTGTTCGTGCCGACGGAGAACCTCATCGGTGAGTACGGCCGGGGCTTCCACAGCGTCATGAACCACTTTGATTTCAGCCGTGCCGCGCTGGGCCTGATGTGTCTCGGCGCGGCCCGGGCCAGCCTCGACGAAGCCGCTGACTACGCCCTGCAGCGGGAGGCCTTCGGCCGTCCGATCGCCGAGTACCAGGGCGTATCTTTTCTTCTTGCCGAGCAGGCAACCTATCTGGAGGCCGCCCGGTGGCTGTGCTACCGGGCGTTGTGGCTGCGCCATGCCGGCCGGCCGCACACCGCGCATGCCTCCATGAGCAAGTGGTGGCCGCCGATTGTCGCCAAGAACGCGATCGAGGCGGCGATGAAGATCTACGGAAATCTCGGCTACGCGACCGAGTTCCCGCTGCAGCAGAGATTCCGCGACGTCATGGCCTATCTGGTCGCGGACGGCACGGCGGAGATCCAGAAGCGCATTATCGCCAAGGACGTTCTGGGTGGGAGGCACAGGAATTGATCACAGTGGGGCTGGACGTGCACGAGTCGATTCTCTCGACGAGCCCGCGGCAGCGGCGTGATCTGCTCGGTCGTGCCCAGGCCGCGGGGCTCGACCACGTGGTCGTCGCCGACCACGTCAGCTTCTACGGCGGCCGGGGCTTCGACGGGCTGGTGTCCGCCACCGCCGCCCTGACCAGCAACGACGATCTGCCCGTGCTGCTGGGCGTCTACCAGCTCGCGCTGCGGCACCCGATGACCGTCGCCCGCCAGCTCGCCTCGGTCTCCCAGCTGGCGCCGGGCCGGCTGATCCTGGGGGTCGGCGTGGGCGGGGAGGACCGCTCCGAGCCGCTCAACTGCGGCGTCGACCCGTCGACCCGGGGGCGCCGCCTCGACGAGAGCCTGCGCGTGCTGCGCGCGCTGGCCTCGGGCGAGGCGGTCGACCACAGCGGGGAGTTCTTCGAGCTCAAGGACGCACGGGTGCTGCCGGCCCCGCAGCCCAGGATCCCGATCGTGATCGGCGGCTCGTCGGCGGCCGCGGTACGGCGGACCGTACGCTTCGGTGACGGCTGGCTGGGGATCTTCTGCTCCGCCCGGCGCTTCGCCGCGACCCGCGAGCAGATCGCCGAGGTGGCCCAGCAGGAGGGCAGGCCGCTGCCGTCCTGGTACGGGCTGAACCTGTGGTGCGGGATCGACGCCCAGGCGAGCAGGGCCAGACAGCTGGTGGCCGAGCGGATGGAGCGGCTCTACCACCTGCCCTACGAGAAGTTCGAGCGGCTGGCGCCCGCCGGCACGCCGCAGCAGGTCGGGGAGTGGCTGCTGCCCTATCTGGAGGCCGGCTGCGAGCACCTCACGCTGGTGGCGACCAGCACGAGCTGGGAGGCCGGCGTCGAGCACACGGCCGAGGTGAAGCGCTACCTGCTCGAGCACGCGCCGGCCTGATCCGCCCTGGGCGCGCCCGGCCCTCGTTCCGCTCCGGGCGCGCCCGCGGGAGGCCCGGATGTTCTTACCGGCCGACATCAACAAACTATCAACGCGAAACACCGGCCGAACAAGCAGCGTACGATCATGCTTTCCGCGCGTTCTCCCAGCTCCCGGGGAACCCGGGCCTGCTGCCGGCGGGAAAGCCGTTCTCCGGGTGGGCCATGGCCTATCCGATGACCTGCCTGGTGGCCCACCTGTCGTCGTGAGCTCGTTGCCGTCGGGGGAAAGCCTCTCTTTGGAGGGGCAACTACCCCTCCACCGGGAGATGTGATCCGGCACACAGAACGGTACCGTTCGTTCCTGGCGCGTTGCCTCGCCGAGCTGTTCCCGGCAACGCGAATACCGTAACAATCCCGGTCGGCGATGGCATCACAGGAGGAGATGCTGCCGTGCTGGTAGACCGTCAGACGCGTGCGGGACAAACATTGCCCGCGGTCATCCCGTCGAGGATCTCCACCGGCAGTTGGTGAGCCTGGCCAGAGCGGGCGTGAATACTCGCGCCCGCGTTTCGCCCTGGATTATCCGGTTGCCGGAACGGCTGTGATGAACCGTGACGCGCACACGGTCCGCCGAGTGCGCGTCACACCGCCGGCCGGCTCGGTACGTCGACGAAAGGAGGCATGGGCATGGCCGGTTCCACGGGGAACGGCTGGCTCGACGGCGTGGACATGACCGCCGTGGTGCGCGGGAGCTCGCGTGGGTTCACCGTGCTCGTCCTCGGCGGGCTCATCGCCCCGGCCGTGGCGACGGTGTCCGGGGCCCTTGGCGTGCTGATCCTCACCGGTTCGGCCGCGGCCGCCTTCGTGGCGGCGGCGCTGCGCCAGGGAACGACCACCGACGGTGGGCGACATGGCGCGCTGGCCGCGGTCGGGGCCTATCTGCTGGTACTCCCGCTGGTACTGCTGGCGCAGGCTGGACGGAATCCGGCGCAGATCTCGATGACCCTCGCCGCCGCGGTGGTCGTGGGGTTCGTGGCCGGCTCGGTGACTGCCCGGCGGCGGCCCGCCCACGGCCGCGCTGGTGGCGCCAACACCCACAGCGCCGCCGCTGGCCGTAACGCCGCCGCTGGCCGCAGCGGTGCCAGTGGCCGCAGCGGTGCCGGCAGCCACAGCGCTGCCAACGGTCGCAGCGGTGCTGGCAGCCACAGCGCTGCCGGCGGTCATAGGGGTACCGGTGGCCATAGTGCTACCAGTGGCCGTGGTGCTGCCCCTGGCCGTAGC
>NZ_CAKKTL010000069.1:0-11811 GCF_920664355.1 Protofrankia sp. CiP1_Cm_nod2 | reverse complement strand
GGTGCCGTCAGCGTCAGCCGCGGGCGCGGTGGCCGCGTCGGCGCGCGGTCGGCGGGTGAGCGCGCATGAGCGTGCCGGCCGCGGCCGCCCCGTCGGTTCCCGGCACCCGCCGCCGGGTGCGCAGGAACAAGGCGCCGAAATGGGTTGGCGCCGTCCGCCGGCCGCTGCAGCAGGGCGGGGAGATGGTGCAGCTGGCCGGGCAGGTCTTCGGCAGCGCCATCCGTCACCCCGTCGGCTACTGGGGCGCCGTGCGCGACCAGATGTTCGACATCCTCAAGCTGTGCTGGATACCGATGATGGTGTCCTGCACGGCGTTCGGCTTCGGCGCGCCGGGCCTGCAGGGCGGCAACCTCTTCCTGCTCTTCGGCATCCCCGAACGTCTCGGCTCCTTCTTCATCATGGCCAGCGTCCGCGAGTTCGCCCCGTGGATCAACGCGATGGTGGTCGCCGGTGTCATGGGCACCGCGATGACCGCGGACCTCGGCGCCCGCCGGATCCGTGAGGAGATCGACGCGATGGAGGTGCTCGGCGTCGATCCCATCCGTACCCTGATCGTCCCACGGGTGCTGGCGATCACGCTCATGACCGGGCTGCTCGACCTGGTCGCGCTCGCGTTCGGCGTGCTCGGCGGCTACCTGGCCTCGGTGTGGGTGCTCGGTGCCAACAGCGGCGCGTTCTTCGAGAACTTCTTCGCCAACGCCACCGTCACCGACGTGTGGGCCAGCGTCGCGAAAACGACGATCTTCGGCCTGCTCATCGGGGTCGTGTGCTGCTACAAGGGCCTGCACACCCAGGGCGGGCCGATCGGCGTGGGACGCGCGGTCAACCAGGCCGTGGTCATCTCCTTCGCCGCCATCTGGATCTTCAACTACGTCTTCACGACCATCTTGCTCGGGCTCAACCCCGACATGCAGGTCTTCAAGTAAGGGCCGAACGATCATGACCACATCAGTGGACGAGTTCGACCGGCGCGGGCAGCCGCGTGTCGCGGCGCCGAAGCCGCAGGATACCGTGATCACGCTGGGCGGTATGCAGCGCGGGGTGAAACAGGCCGTCACCACCGGTGGCGAGATCGCCCAGTTCTCGGCCCGGACCATCCGCGACTTCGGCGACATCCGTCACTACACCTCGGAGGTCTTCCACCAGGCCGGCATCCTGATCCTGTCCAGCGGCCTGATCATCTGGTCGATGCAGTTCATCATGGGGATGCAGTGCGGGCTGGAGGCCAGCTACACCCTCAAGCAGATCGGCGCCCCGCTGTACTCGGGCATTTTCAACGCCTACTGCTCGCTGCGCGAGATGGCGCCGTACATGTACGGCTACATCTTCGCGGCGAAGGTCGGCTGCGGGCTGGTCGCCGAGATCGGCTCGATGCGGATCGCCGACGAGATCGACGCCATGGAGGTCATGGGCGTCCGGTCGCGCAGCTATCTGGTCGGTACCCGGATCATGGCCGCCTGGATAGCGATGCCGTTCCTGTTCACGGTCGGGCTCGGCCTCATGTACATATCGATGTACCTGGTGACCGTCGTGCAGCTGGGCGGGGTGTCCGCCGGCGGCTACAACTACATATTCTGGCTCTACCAGAATCCGCTCGACTTTCTCTTCTCAATGATCAAGATGTTGTCGATGGGCACGACGATCGTGTTCGTCAGTTGTTACTACGGCTACACCGCCAGCGGTGGATCCGTCGGGGTCGGCAAGAACACCGCGAAATCGATGATGCTGAACATGGTCCTCATCCATGTCATCGGGCTGCTCACCACGCAGCTTTTCTGGGGGCTCAGTCCCAACGCCCCGATCGCGAACTAGCGCCGACTGGTAGCCGTCAGGAGGACAAGTGCCTACGCAGAATTCTGCCGAGATCATCCCTGGGATGTCGCTGCCCGAGCCGGGGCTGCCGGACCCCGACCGTCGCGTGCACAGCATGGAAGTACGCAACGTGCACAAGGCGTTCGGTGACTTCCGCGTGCTCCAGGGGCTGAACCTGAACTTCGTGGACGACGCGATCACCACGATTCTCGGCCCGTCCGGTACCGGCAAGAGCGTTATGATCAAGCATCTTGTCGGGCTGCTCGCACCCGACGCCGGTGAGGTCCTCATCTTCGGCCAGGACATCTGGCGGATCTCCGAGCGCGAGCGCTACGAAATACGCAAGCGGTTCGGCGTGCTGTTCCAGGACGGCGCGCTGTTCGGGTCGATGAACATCTACGACAACACCGCCTTCCCGCTGCGCAAGCACACCGACATGTCCGAGCCCGAGATCTCCGACATCGTGCTGGAGAGGCTCGCCGAGGTGGGCCTGGAGCGGTCGCTGACCAAGTATCCGAGCGAGGTCTCCGGTGGTATGCGCAAGCGCGCCGGTTTCGCGCGGGCACTGGTGATGAACCCGGACATCGTGCTGTTCGACGAGCCGGACTCCGGTCTGGACCCGGTACGCACGAGCCTGCTCAACGACCTGATCCTGGAAATGCACAGCCGGCACAAGGGCACCTACATGCTGGTGACCCACGACATCCGCACGGCGCGCAAGGTCAGCGACTACGTGGGTGTGATCTGGAAGGGCAAGGTCATTCACTACGGCGAGACCGAAGAGGCCTTCAACTCCGACAACCCGTTTGTCCGGCAGTTCCTGTCCGGCGAATCGGCCGGGCCCCTGGGAATGGACTGACAGAGGATGAGAAGGATCGGGCTGGTCGCGCTGGCCGCCGTGGCCGTGGTGGTCGCGAGCGGCTGGACGCTGTTCGGCAACGACTACCGGGTCGGGGTGCTGCTGGGGTCGGCGACCAACATTGTCAAGGGCGGCTCGGTGATGGTGAACGGCTTCGAGGCCGGCTCCGTCTCCGATATCAAGGTCAAGGACGGCAAGGCGTACCTCGAGCTCACCCTCGACTCCGGCCATGCGCCGCTGCACTCCGGCGCGACCGTCTCCGTCGCATGGAAGGCGCTGCTGGGGGAGCGGCTGGTGGAGGTCCACGACGGGCCGTCGGGCAGCCCGCGGATCCCGTCCGGGGGGATGCTCGAGGGGACGATGGACCAGCCGATGGAGCTGGACCAGATCCTCAACGCGCTCGATCCTGAGACCCGCGCCCACCTGTCGTCGCTGGTACGCGAGCTCGACGGCACACTGCGCGGCAACGAGCAGGACGTCCAGGCCACCGTGCGGTCGGCCGGCCCCGCGCTGTCCGCCGTGGGCCAGGTGCTCAAGGGGATCGGCACCGACGGCCCGGCGATCAAGAACCTGGTCGTCACCCTGAACCAGCTGACCGGCACGCTCGCGGCCCGCGACGACAACCTGCGCGGCGTCATCAACGACCTGACGCACCTGACCTCGGTGGTGGCCGGGCAGCGCCAGCAGCTGTCGACGTCGTTGCAGAAACTGCCCGGCACGCTGGACCAGGCGAACAGCACGCTGGCCGTGGTACCCGGGGTCGCGGACAAGGCCGTGCCGCTGCTGAACGACCTGCGTCCCGCGACCGAGAAGCTGCCGCCGGTGTCGCGCAACCTCCGGCCGCTGCTCGCGGACCTGCGCCCGGTCATCGCCGACCTGCGCCCGACCCTGGTGGCTGCGGACGAGCTGCTGGACATCACACCCGGGCTGCTCGACCAGGCGCACGCCGCCGTGCCCGGGGTCACCGCCGCGACGGACTACCTGCAGCCGGCGTTCGCCTTCCTGCGCCCGTACACACCGGAGGCGGTGTCCTTCCTCAGCCAGTGGGGGTCGTCCTTCGCCAACTACGACGCCAACGGCCACTACGCGCGAGGCCACATCCAGGCCAGCGTCGCCAGCCTCGACAACAACCCGGGCGTGCTCGTGCCTGGTCTGCGCAACGACCCCTACCCGTTGCCCGGCGCCATCGGCAACCAGCCCTGGACCGACGCCTTCGGGAGCAGCGCTCGATGACGAACCCGAGAAGGACGAGCCCGAGAAGAAGGAACCTGGCGCCCAGCCGCAGCCGCAGCCGCGGGCCGCTGCCGCGGCTGGTCGGGGTCGCGCTGGTGACGCTGCTGGCCACCGCCGCCACGACCACCGGGCTGGTGGCGAACGGCAGCCCGTCCAGCTGGGTGGTGCACGCGAGGTTCAACGACGCCAGCCCGCTGCTGACGGGCAACGAGGTCAAGCTGAAAGGCGTCAAGGTCGGCCGGATCGCGGGCATGCGGGTGGACCCGGACGGCCACGCGGACGTGACGATGGAGCTCGACCCGGCCGCGATGCCGCTGCACACCGACGCCCGGCTGACCGTGCGTCCGCTCAGCCTGCTCGGCGAGCGCTTCCTGGAACTCGACCAGGGCAGTCCGGCCGCGCCCGCGCTGCCGCGCGGAGGTGTGATCCCGGCCACGCAGACCGGGCGGAACACCGACCTCGACGAGGTGCTCAACACCATCGACGAGCCGACCGGCGAGTCCCTGGCCGCGCTGGTGACCGTGCTCGGCGAGGGCCTGCAGGGCAACGGCGGCAACATCGACGACGCCGTCCGGGCGCTCGCGCCGGCGATGCGCGACACCGGCTCCCTGGCGAAGGTGCTCGACGAGCAGAACACCCTGCTGAACAACCTGGTGGACAACGTCGAGCCGGTCGCGGACGCGCTCGCGCGCGACGGCGGCAGGACCCTCGACGACCTGGTCGGCTCCACCCAGCGGCTGCTGGGCACCACGGCGGCCAGGCAGCAGGTGCTCGAGCGGACCCTCGCGGAGCTGCCGGACACCCTCGCCAGCGCGCGGGCCACGCTCGCCGAGCTGACCTCGACGGCGACAGCCGCCGTACCGACCCTGCAGGCGATCCGTCCCACCACCGACAACCTCACCCGGATAAGCGCCGAGCTCGACCGGTTCGCCGCCACGGCCGACCCCGCGCTGGCGAGCCTGGACCCGGTGCTGGCGAAGGCACAGTCGCTGCTCGACGAGGCCAGGCCGGTGGTCAGCACACTGCGCCCCAGCGGGCCGGACACGGTGGCGGCCGCGTCCTCGCTCAAGCCGCTCGTCGGCGAGCTCAGCGACAACATCGTCAACGTCTTCAACTTCATCAAGTACTGGGCGCTGGCCACCAACGGCTCGGACGGGCTGTCGCACTACTTCCGCGGGATGGTCGTGGTCACCCCGGACATCCTCACCGGCCTGGTTCCCGGGCTCGGTTCCAACCTCGGCGTCGGCGGCTCACCGCTGCCCCTGACCAAGAATCCCAGTGGCCAGCCGCTCGACCCGGCGGTGACCGGGCCCCAGCAGCCGGGCGGCGGCCCGGCGGGGGGGACGGGCGGTGTCACCGGCATCCTCAGCGGCCTGCTCGCCCCCGCTCCGACCGCGGACGGCGGTGTCACCGGCCTCAACCAGCAACAGGAGAGTGGCATGCTCGGCTTCCTGCTCGGAGGCAGCTGATGGCAGGCGGGACGGCGGGCTGGGCACGCCAGCGCCCGCTCCTGATCGGCGCCGGACTGGTGGTGGCGTTCGCGCTTTCCATCTACGTCGCGCTCACCGCCAGCAGCGGACTGCCCGGTACGAGGGGGCGCACCGTGAAGGCGGCCTTCGACGAGGTCGGCTCGCTGCGCACCGGCGACGACGTCCGCATCGCCGGCGTCCGGGCCGGACAGGTCAGGGACGTCCGCATCGTCGACGGCAGACCGCTGGTCACCCTCGGGTTCAACAAGGGGCGCAGGATCTACCGCGACGCGTCGGCGCTGACCGCCACGGTGGCCGCGCGCTCCGCCCTGGGGCAGAAGTACGTGGACTTCCGGCCGGGCACGCCGGGCACCGGGGAACTGGGCCGCAACGAGATCATCCCGGCCTCGAAGACCGGGGACGCCCAGGAGCTCTCCGACGTGCTGCGGGTGCTCGACCAGCCCACCCGCGACGCCCTGGGCTCGACGCTGCGCGAGGCCGGCGGGGGAGCGGGCGGCCACGCCCAGGACTTCAAGGACGTCGCCGGCGCGCTGCCGCAGGAGCTGCCCGACCTCGCCACGGTCTCCCGGGCGCTGTCGGTGGACAACGGCGCGGACCTCACCGAACTGCTGCGCGCCGCCGACAGCCTGTCCCGGTCCTTCGAGGGGCACCAGCAGCAGCTGGCCGAACTGGTCGACCGGGTCAACACGACCCTGCAGGCGCTCGACGTCGACAACCAGGCCCCGCTCGGCGCCACCCTGGACAAGGCCCCGCAGACGCTGGCCGACGCCCGAGGCGCGCTCGACCAGCTGCGCGCACCGCTGGCCCGGACCGGCCAGGCGGTGACCAGCCTGCGGCCGGGCGCCGTCGCGCTCGGCAACGCCACCGAGGACGTCCGGGGCGTGCTGCGCGAGGGCGTGCCCCCGCTGGAGAAGGTCCCCGGCGTGGCGGGCCAGGCCGACCCGGTGGTGCCCCAGCTGACGAAGGTCCTCAGCGACGCGAAACCGCTGGCGCCGAAGCTGGTCCAGGCACTGAGCGACGCCCGGCAGCCGCTGGCGGCCGCCGCGCCGTACGCGCCGGAGGTGTCGCTGTTCTTCAGCTACATGACGGACGCGCTCTCCGACGGGGACGCCGCGGGGCACTGGCTGCGGATCTACCCGGTCATCGGCACCGAGACGGTCAGCGGCATCCTGCCGCTGCGGGATCCGCTCACCAACCGCAACGCCTACCCGGCCCCCGGACAGGCCGCCCGTGACAAGAGCACGTCGCTGCTCGGGAACCGGAGGTGAGGGGCTGACATGGCCGCGATCACAAGACGCCCACGTGTGACGCCGCTGCGGCTCGGGGTGCTGTTCATCATCGTCTCGCTGCTGGCCGGCCTGGCGTTGTTCAACAAGAACCGCATCCTCGTCACCCTGCGGTCCGGGGACAGCCTCGACATCAGCTTCGCCGCCGACAACCGGCTGGCGCCCTACCGCAGCCAGGTCAAGGTGGCGTTCGTACCGGTCGGCGTGGTCACCGGCGTCCGGGAGACCGACAACGGCGACGCGCGGGTCACGGTGAAGGTGGACGGGGACATCCGCGCCAAGCTCGGCTCCGAGCCGAGCGCGGTGATCCGCCCGACCACCCTGCTCGGCGGCAACTACTTCATCGACCTGGTCCCCGGTGGCCGGCCCGGCACGTTCACCGGCTCCATCCCGGTAGAGCGCACCAAGCTGCCGGTGGAGCTGGACAAGGTCGCCGCCGCGCTGCAGCCGTCCGCGCTCGAGGGCCTGCGCAAGTCGACCAGCAGCCTCGACGAGACGCTGGGCAACGGCGGGCGCGAGGCGGTCGACCAGCTCGTGGCCCACGCGCCGGACACCCTGGACCCGGCCGCGGCGGTGGCCGGCGCGGCGCTGGGCAGCAACCCCGACACCGACCTGCCCCAGCTGGTGACCAGCCTGGAGGCCACCGCGCGCGAGCTCATCGACAAGCAGGGCCAGCTCGACGCCATCGTCACGGACCTGGGCACCACCACCTCGGTGCTCTCCCGGCGCACGAGCGACATCGCCACCGCGGTCTCCGGCCTGCCGTCCACCCTGGACGCCACCGACGCGGGCCTGGCCCGGCTGAAGACGACGCTGGAGAAGCTGCGCGACACCTCCGGGCCGGCGCAGCCGGTGGTGCGCAAGCTGGACACCGTGCTGGCGACCGCGGACCCCGTGCTGGCCGAGGCGCGGCCGGTGGTCAACCAGCTGCGCGGCGTCCTGGTCGACGCCCGCCCGCTCGTGCAGGACCTGGTGCCGGCCGGCCGGCAGGCCACCACCGCCCTCGACGACCTCAGCGGCCCCGTGCTCGACCGGATCGACGGACCGGTCAAGCAGTTCGTGCTCGCGCCGTACCACGGCACCGGGCCGTACGCGGCGGCCAGTTCGGACAAGCCCATCTACCAGGAGCTGGCATACATGGCCACCACGCTCGCCCGCACCTCGGTGCTCTCCGACCGCAACGGGGCCCTGATCGCCCTGCAGCCCGGTGTCGGGGCGGGCTCGGTCGGCGGTCTGCCGATCAGCCTCGAGCAGCTGCTCGTCGGGCTGTCCAACCAGACCGGGGCCGCGCTGCAGAAGGGAGCCCAGCCGCGATGAGCAGCGGTGTACAGCGCCTCCGGCGGATCTGGGGGCGGATCGGGAGCGAGCCCGGTCTCAAGCGCAACGTGCTGGCGCTGGTGGGGCTCATCACGCTGGCCGGGATCTCCGGCAGCATCATCCTGAGCAACCAGCGGCTCAGCGTGCCCTGGGACAACAAGTTCACCTTCTACGCGACCTTCGCCGGCACCCCCGGGGTCAGCCCCGGCCACGGCCAGGAGGTGCGCATCGCCGGGGTAGCGGCCGGCGAGATCGTGGGCGCGGACGTCGACAACGCCGGGCACGCCCGGCTCGAGCTCGCCATCGACCCGAAGTACCGGGTCTACGACAACGCCCACGTCGTCCTGCGGCCGAAGAGCCCGCTCAACGAGATGTACGTCGAGCTGAGCCCCGGCTCCGCGCAGCAGGGCAGGCGGCTGCCCGCGGGCGGCACGCTGCTGCTGGCGAGCTCGCAGCGGCCGGTCCAGATCGACGAGGTGCTCGGCCACCTCGACGACAACGCCCGCTCCGCGCTGACCGCCCTGCTGGAGGAGTCCGACGCGGCGCTGGCCTCCGCGCCGCAGGATCTCCCGGAGGGCCTGACCGCCACCGACACGGTGGTGACCCGCCTCCAGCCGGTGCTCGCCTCGCTGCAGACCCGCCGGGACACCATCCAGCGGCTGATCACCGCGCTCAGCCAGATCTCCACGGCCATCGGCGGTGACGACGGCCGGCTGCGCACGCTCGCCGACTCGCTGCAGACGACGCTGGGCGCGGTGGGGGAGCACAGCTCGGCGGCCGACTCCGCGCTCGCCCAGCTGCCCGACCTGACCAGCCAGCTCAGGCTGGCCACCGAGGCGGTGCAGGAGCTCAGCGGCCAGCTGGACCCGGCGCTGGACAGCCTCAAGGGCGCCTCGTCGTCCCTGCCCGGCTCGCTGACCAGGCTCGACGGCACGCTGCGGCAGCTGGACAAGACCCTCGACCAGCTCGGCCCGGTCGTGCGGAAGGCCGACCCGGTGGTCAAGGACCTGCGGCCCTACGTCGGGCAGCTGAACGCGGCGCTGCCGGATCTGACGGCAAGCACCGGGCGGCTGGACCCGGTCACCGCCACGCTCGTGTCGTACCTGCCCGACCTCGGCGGCTTCATCCTCAACACCCGGTCGATGACAAGCCTGGCGGACGCCAACGGCGGGATCCTGCGCGCCCTGCTCGAGGTCACCCCCAGCTCGCTGCCGGTCACCGGCCTGAAGTCCCTGTCCACTCCGACGGTGAGGTAGACGGTCGCGATGCGGATCCCCCACGCCGTGATGCCGGTCGTCCGGCTGGCGTTCCTGCTGGTGTTCATGACCTTCTGCGCGCTGACGTTCGGCTACCTCTGGGTGAACTCCGGCGGCAAGCTGCCGCTGATCTCCGATTCGGGGTATCAGGTCGGGCTGCACATGACCAGGGTGTCCAACCTCGTCAACGACTCCGACGTGATGGTGGCCGGGGTCAAGGCCGGCAAGGTGGACAGGCTCTCCGTCGACGGCAGCACCGCCGACGTCGTGGTACAGCTGAACTCCGCGTACCCCCTGCACCAGGGCGCCGTCGTGCAGGTGCGGGAGAAGACCCTCGTCAACGAGACCTTCCTGGAGATCGCGGACGGCGACGGGCCGGCGCTGCCCAGCGGCGCCCGGCTGCCCGACGGCGCGGGCCGGCCCGCCACCGAGCTCGACGACGTGCTGGCGAGCCTGGACGCGGACACCCGCGCCTCGCTCGCGAGCGGCGTGCGGTCGCTGGGTGCGGCCACCGAGGACAGCAGGCAGAACATCTCCCAGGCGCTGCAGGGCCTCGGCGACCTCGGCCGCGAGGGCAAGACCGCGCTCGACGCCCTGGCCGCGCAGTCGAAGGACCTGGAGCAGGTGACCAGCTCGACGGCCACCCTGCTCGCCGCGCTCAACACCCGCCAGGGGCAGATCGGCCAGCTCGTCGAGGACGCGGACCTGCTCGCCCAGGCCACCGCGGACAACCGCGTGCCGGTGGCGGAGATCGTGCGTAAGCTGCCCGGCGTGCTGGACACCACCAGGAACGCCACCACCGGGCTGCGCGACATCGCCACGGCGCTGTCCCCGGTCGCGAAGAACCTCCAGGACGCCGCACCGGACCTCTCGGCCGCGCTGACCGAGCTCCCGCAGACCTCGGCGGACCTGCGCGGGCTGCTGCCCGCCCTGGACGGTGTGCTGGTCGCCGCGCCGGACACCCTCACCCGGGTGCCCCCCGTCGCCGACGACCTCACGGCGCTCATCCCGAGCCTGCGGGTGGACCTGGCCGACGTCAACCCGATGCTGGCCTACCTGCGCCCCTACGGCCGCGACATCGTGGCGTTCTTCACCAACTTCGGCCAGTCGGCGGCCACCGGTGACGCCAACGGCCGGGCGCTGCGGATCTTCCTGGGCCTCAACGAGCAGTCGGTCAAGGGCCTGCCGCTGAACACCAACATCGGCCCGCTGAACAAGTCCAACCCGTTCCCGCCGGCGGGAGCGTCCACCAGCCCCGGTCCGCGCAACGACCCGTATCCGCGTGTGCAGCCGGACCCGCGATGATCAGGAGGCGATTACCCGCCCTCCTCGCTGTCCTGCTCGCTCTGCTGGCCGCCGGCTTCATCGCCGGCGGCCTGGCGAGAAGCCGGGTCGAGACCGGGATCGGCTCGTTCCTGCCGGCCCATGACCGCACCGTGGAGCAGCTCGACGAGCTGGCCTCCTCGTTCGGCGGCGACCCGGTCGTGATCCTGCTGGAGAGCACGCAGCCGCGGCTGCTGCTCGACAGCGACCATCTGCACCGCCTGCTGCGCCTGGAAGGGCAGCTGACCGGGCTCGGCGACGTCGCCGCGGTCTACGGGCCCGCCACGACGCTGAACCAGATCGCCGGGCAGACGCAGGACTTCCTCGCCGAGCTCGCCGGCCGCCGGGACGCGGTGCGGGCCACCGCCGAGGTCACGGCGCGCGATGCCGGCGCGACCGAGCAGAAGGCCCGCGAGGCCGGTGACCGCACGGCCGCGCAGTTCGACCAGCGTTACGGCCCGCTGGTCGTGCAGGGGCTGCCCGCCGGGCTGCCGACGCTGGGCAACACCCGGTTCGTCCAGTCGGTGGTCTTCGCCCAGGGCCAGGCGCCACGGCCCCAGTGGCGGTTCGTGGTGCCCTCGCAGAACGCGGTGGCGGTGCTCGTCCGCCCGCGCCAGGGCATCGACGCCGGCGCCGCGCAGCGCCTGGTCGGCCGGGTGCGCGACACCGTGCGCGGCGCGGGCTTCGACGGTGTGCGGGTGACGGTGTCCGGGGTGCCGGTGCTCGCGGCCGGTGTCAGCGACCAGGTCCGCTCCGAGGCCCCGCGCCTCGGCGGCATCGCCGTCGTCCTGATCGGTGCCTGCTTCCTGTTCGTGCCGTGGACCCGCCGGCGCCGGCGCCTGCTCCCACTGGCCTCGACGCTGGTCGCGATCGGCCTGACGCTGGCGATCCTGGGCTGGGCGGGCAGGCCGCTGTCCCTGGGCGTGGTGGCCTTCCTGCCGGTGCTGCTCGGGATCGGCAGCTACTACCCGACCTACTTCACCCGCAACGCCCGGCGCCGGGTCGTGCTGACCGTCGCCGCCGCCACCGCGGCGAGTTTCGCGACGTTGCTCCTCTCACCGCTGCCGTTCGTGCGCGATCTCGGCCTGACGCTGTCGATCGGTGTGCTCGTCTCTGCCGGTCTCGGCGCGCTCCTGCCGGCCGTGCCCGCCGGGCCGGCGGGTTCCGGGCCCACGCCGGGCGGGCCCACGCCCGCCGAGCCCGTGTCCGCCGGGCCCGTTCCGGCGGGCCGGCCC
>NZ_CAKKTL010000068.1:20715-24491 GCF_920664355.1 Protofrankia sp. CiP1_Cm_nod2 | reverse complement strand
CAGGGAAGGCCAGCGCGTGGGCGATACTGGGATTGAACCAGTGGCCTCTACCGTGTCAAGGTAGCGCTCTCCCACTGAGCTAATCGCCCGAGTTTGTTCCGGTTTGGTGCCTTGTTGCTGAGGCGGAGGCGGGAATCGAACCCGCGTACAGGGCTTTGCAGGCCCTTGCCTAAACCACTCGGCCACTCCGCCAGGGAGGCCGGGACGGGCTTGACCTCTGACCTCACACACGCTCGAGCGGACGACGGGATTCGAACCCGCGACCCTCACCTTGGCAAGGTGATGCTCTACCAGCTGAGCCACGTCCGCGCGCCCCCGCCTCTCAGCGGGTGCAGGTAGCACTCTAGCGGACGATGCGGGGGATCGTCGAATGACCCGCCGTCTGCTGTGTCTGCGATGTGAAGTCTCTGTGTCGTTGCCTGTCCGCTGGCACCGGTTGCGCTTGCCGGTTGTCAAAACGTGCTGGTCGGGCCGCGTGCCGCGGGCCCGGGCGCCGGTAGCGTGATTCGGATGGACGGCGCGACTCGGGACAGCCCGGACCGTGGCCGGCAGGCCAGGCCGGGGGGTGTCTTCATCGGTGCTGGCAGGCCGGGGACGCAGGCCGTGGGCGGGCGGATGGAGGCGCGGCGCCGCCCGCGGTGGCGGCCGGGGTCCTTCATGGTCGCCGGTGGCCAGCTCGCGACCGGTGTGATCGACGTCACCGATGATCTGGCCGCGCTCGACCGTGCTGGCTTCTGGGGGGTTGTGGCCGACTTCGAGGGCGCGGCGCGGTGCGTGCGTTTCGCGGATGTCCGGCCCGCGCCCGCGCTGACGGCGATCGCGGGACGGCCGTGGCACGGCCCGCCCCGCGACGCGTGGACGAGCAGCCTGGACCGGGACGGCTATGTCGCCGGGGTGCGGCGTATCCGTGCCGAGATCGCCGCCGGTGAGGTCTATCAGGTCAACCTGTGCCGGGTGCTGTCCGTGCCGGTGGCCGTGGTGGGCGGTGAGGCGGTCGCGGCTCTCGGGGCGGCGCTGGCGCGCGGCAACCCGGCGCCGTACGCGGCCGTGATGTACGTCCCGGAGGCGGACATCCGAGTGCTCAGCGCGTCCCCGGAGCTGTTCCTGTCACGACGAGGTGACGTAGTGCGTTCGGGGCCCATCAAGGGGACGGGCCGGGTCGCGGCGGACCTGCTGGAGAAGGACATCGCCGAGAACATCATGATCGTCGATCTGGTGCGTAACGATCTGGGCCGGGTCGCCCGTCCGGGTGGGGTGAGCGTCCCGACGTTGTGCGCGCTTGAGAGCCATCCGGGGCTGGTGCATCTGGTGTCCACTGTCGAGGCGCGGCTGCGGCCGGGTGTCGGCTGGCCCGGGCTGTTCGCCGCGAGTTTCCCGCCCGGGTCGGTGTCGGGTGCTCCGAAACTGAGCGCCCTGCGGGTTATCCGGGAGCTGGAGCCGGCGGCGCGCGGGCCCTACTGCGGCGCGATCGGATGGGTCGACGCCGACCAGGGGCTGGGTGAGCTCGCGGTCGGCATCCGGACGTTCTGGTTCGCGGCCGGCCGGCTGTGTTTCGGTTCCGGCGCCGGAATCACCTGGGGGAGTGACCCGGAAGGAGAATGGCGTGAAACGGAGCTCAAGGCCGAACGGCTACTGAGGATCTGTTCGTCCGTCCCGACCTGACCGGGCCATTGGGTTCCTGACATGTTAAGCTCTGACCGGGCCATTGGGTTACAGCGTCGTTGGTTGCCGCACGGAATTACCCGTGGCATTCCCTGAGACGATCCGCGGCCTGATGTGACCTGCGGCTGGGATGAGCTGCCCATGACTGACGGCGTCCACTGGAGACGCCGTCCGGTCTGGTCCCGATTCGTGTGCCGGACGGTTTTCCGTGCGATGGTCGGGCTACGGGCAGCCGACCGCCGGGCGGTCCTGCCCGGCTGACAGGGCACGTCGGCCACCTGGAGGATCTGCGGAGATCCGCGGGATCCGCGTTGCCGGGCGTCCTGGGGTGGTCAGGCGCGGTCAGGCCGGGACGACACCGGGTGCCCCGGCCTGGGCGATGTCACGTCTGCGGGCCGCCCCAGATGAGCAGCGCGAGCTCCGCGTCCAGATCGACGACTTCGCTTTCCCCACCGAGAGGCACCACCGAGTAGGTGCGGCGCAGGAACGACAGCACCTCGGACCGAGGCATCTCGAACAACGCGTGGCCGGAAGGACTGGACAGCGACAGGCAGACAATCCGCCCGCCGGACTGGGCCGCCGGCCACACCTGCACATCGCCGTCGCCGGCCGGTCGCCGGACGCCGTCGCTGAGCAGCTGGCGGGCGAACGTCCACTCGACAACCTCGTCCGCGCCGGTACGGAACCCGATGCTGACCGCGTAGGGATCCGCCGGTTCGTAGCGCATCGTCGCCGCCACCGGGACGGGCGCTCCACCAGGAACGACAAGCCGAAGTGCGAGTTCTGCTGTGATGGAATCATGACGAATTGTCATCGGGCGGCCTCTCAGTGCTGCGGTGGTTCGGGCGAGCACCCGTGTAACGAGATGGTTCCCTCTTTGAGGCTCGTTGGAAACAAGGTTATGCGACTTGAACATCCGTTACGCCGGTTCGGGAGAGTTGCCCGGCATGGCGCAGGTACGCGGACCGCGACCGCCCGTCGGAGACGGCCGCGCAGCCCATCCGTGGCCGCCTGGGTCGGTGAGCGTCATGTGGCAGAACCCCCGTAGGTTGATTACCCTTCGTATTCGTATTGCAGGTGCTGTCGTGCCTGATGAGATGGGGTCTACCCCTCTCATGGCCGTCCCAATCGGGGCGAGTTGTGTTCGGATCGTGACCGACGAAACCTCGCTCCGCGAGCCCTGATGTGACCGACATCATGGGCCACACCGGACAGGCCGCACAGGGCCACGTGGCCCCGTCACCGCCTCCCCGCCAGCTCTCCCCGTCCTGTTGGGACGGCGTTGACAGCCGTCCCGTCCGACCTGCCCCAGCGGCGTAGTAAGCTTCATCCGTCTCCGGGCGTATAGCTCAGTGGTAGAGCGCTGCCTTCACACGGCAGAGGTCCGTGGTTCGAAACCACGTACGCCCACGCGTTGGCCTTCCTTGCTCGCCGATCTTTGATCGGCTTCGCCGGGGGCGCGATGTCTGCCCGGGGGCCGAGCCCCCGGAGCCCCCACGGTCCTGGGGTGGGGTGGTCGCGGGACCCGCGATTGGTGGGGCGGGTCGGTCGGGTTTTCTTGGGGCTCGCCGCCCTCTGGGCGGCATCGGCGGGGTCGGACAGTCTTGACTGCTTGCCGCCCTCTGGGTGGCTTCGGTGGGGGCGTGATGTCTGCCCGGGGGCCGGGCCCTCGGAACCCCAGGGGCCTGGGGTGGGGTGGTCGCGGGACCCGCGATTGGTGGGGCGGGTCGGTCGGGTTTTCTTGGGGCTCGCCGCCCTTCGGGCGGCATCGGTGGGGTCGGTTGTGGCTGCTCGCCGCCCTTGGGCGGCTTCGCGGGGATGCGGTGTCTGTTCGGAGGCCGGGCCCTGGCCTCGCCGGCTTCGGCTGTTCGCCGATCTTTGATCGGCTTCGCTGAAGACTGTGGTGTCCGCCCGGGGTCGGCGCGTCTCTCTCAAAATCTGTCCAAAAGGTATAAAAGCGCCAGTCGTCTCTCAAGAATTCACCCTCGAGCGTCGGTCAAGTGGTGCGAATCCTGTTCGTAGTCACCCGTACGGGCCATGACTATCGCGAGTTTGTTGGGTACGCTTTTTGGTCGCGTCGGCGTACACAGTGACAAACTTGTGGCGATCTTCTT
>NZ_CAKKTL010000068.1:18358-20343 GCF_920664355.1 Protofrankia sp. CiP1_Cm_nod2 | reverse complement strand
TGGCCGGTGGCCGGTGGCCGGTGGCCGGTGGCCGGTGGCCGGTGGCCGGTGGCCGTCGAGGTGTGCTGCCGTTCGCGGGGATACGCATGGTTACATGACCGGCGCTCTCGCGGCATCCTGCCTCTGGCAAAACCGCCCGAAGAGCGACAGACGGCCACAGCCAATCCCACCAGAGCCGCCCCAGCGGAACCCGACCGGCCAGACCCGCCAACCGCGGGTCCCGCGACCACCCCCACCACAGGCCCCTGGGGGTTCCGGGGAGTGGGGGAGGGCGGCACGCGGGAGTGCCCGCGCAACGGTGTAATACCCAGCGCCAGCGAGTCATTTCCGCAGGTGGAGGCCCCGCCCCGTCGGCAGCTGCCGGAAGATCCTCTGACAGTCCCTGGCACGCGTCATGTTTTGTGGGGGTGGCTCAGTTTGTGGAGGGGCCTCAGGGAGCGCGGCGGTGGGCTGTCACGGGGACGCCGGAGCGGGGGCGTAAGGTGACGCGGGGGAGGGGGGTCACGGGGCGTCCGGGGGCCGGCTCCAGGTGCCAACGGCGGCAGATGGTGGCCAGGACGATCGCGGCCTCGAGTTCGGCGAACGTGTTGCCGATGCACTGACGGTTACCGCCGCCGAACGGGAAGAACGCGTACTTCGGACGGGTGGCTGTCGAGCGTGGCCCGTCGACCGGCCCTGTCGCGCAGGAGGCTGTCGCGGACGGTTCCGGGGACGGTTCCAGCCAGCGCTGAGGCACGAAACCGTCGGGGTCGGGCCAGTACTCGGGGTCACGGTGCATGACCCACTGGCTGACCAGCACCGTCGAGCCCGCGGGGATGTCGTAGCCGCCGAGGGAGTGGTCCGCCAGCGTCCGGCGGAACATGATCCAGACCGGTGGGTACAGCCGGATCGACTCGGTGAACACCGCCCGCGTGTAGGGGAGGCGGGGCAGGTCGTCCAGGGTGGGCAGCCGGTCACCGAGAACCTCGTCGAGTTCGGCGTGCAACGCCTCGCGTACCCGCGGGGCGTTGCCGAGCAGATGGAAGGCCCAACTGAGCGCGTTCGCGGTGGTCTCGTGGCCGGCGAGCAGGATCGTCAGGACTTCGTCGCGCACGGCGTCGTCATCCAGGGGCGCGCCGGTTTCGGCGTCGCGGGCCGTCAGCAGCAGGGACAGCAGGTCGTTGCCGTCGGCCCCCGCACGTCGACGGTCGGCGATCATCTCCCGGATCAGCCGGTCGAGGTCGGCCCGGGAGCTACGGGCCCGCAGCGTCGTGGGCAGCGGTACTTTCTCCAGATACCGGCTACCGGGGATGGCCGCTCGACGTGACACGCCCATGTTCGCCGCGATCGCCCGCCGCACCGTCAGCACGAGGTCGCTGTCCAGGGGCAGGTCGAAAACGGTTCTGGTGACGATTCCGAGGGTCAGCTCGGTCATCTCCTCATGGAGGTCCAGCTGTTGCCCGTCGGACCATCCGGAAGCGGTCTCCTCGGCCAGCCTGGCGAACGTCTCGCCGTACGTGGCGATCCGCTGGCGGTGGAACAGCGGCTGGATGAGCCGTCGGCGGGCCCGGTGCAGCTCGCCGCTGCTGGTGAGCAGGCCGGAACCCAGCAGCAGCGCCAGCGGCTGGACTCCCTCGTCGATCGGCATTCGTTTTCTGCGGAAGCCCTTGGCGAAGACCCGCTGGGAGTTCACCAGGATCTCCTGCACCGCGGCCGGGTCGTTGACCAGGTAGACGGTGCCGCGGCCCAGGGGCCCGCGCACGATCGGGCCGTACTCGTGGCGCAGCCTGGTGAGCAGGTCGAGCGGGTTGGTCAGGAACGCGTACGCGGTGCGCAGCGACTGCCCGCTCGGGCCCGGTGGAGGCGGGCCGGGCCTGCCGGCCGGGCCGCCCACCGGGCCGCCGGGCGGGTCAGCGGCCTGCGCCGCGGGGGCGTTCCCGACTTCGCTCGAGCTCCCGACGTCGCCCGCGTCCCCGGCCGGGCCGTCGGCGGCTCTGGCCTGGGAT
>NZ_CAKKTL010000068.1:0-17951 GCF_920664355.1 Protofrankia sp. CiP1_Cm_nod2 | reverse complement strand
GATGTCATCGTCTACTCCCGGTTCGGCGGGTCGGGGCACGGCGTCCGTCAGGCCCAGGCCGCGGTACGCATCCGGCGCCGGGACGCGGGGCGGCGCGTGCCCGGCGGGCCGAAGGTGACGCGATCATGTGCCTTTCGTGGCCGGGGCTCCTCCGGCAGCCGGTCCGGTCGGCTTACCGGGACCGGGCCCGGGGCCCCCGGTCACTGTGGGGACAACTCCTATCCACCCTGCTGTGGTTCCAGGGCCGGCAACGGGTACGTTGCGCGAGCAGAAGTGACGGTGCGTCCTGGTGGCGACACGCTGAATGATTCTGGTCATAGTGCGGGCGCCATGGTTTGAAACGGCTTACGCTACCGGAGAGAGGTTGACGGCGACCCCCCCACGTCGTCAACCTCTCCTGTGGTTGACAAGAAGTTCATCGATCGCGGCGTGGGGTCGCGGGCGGCCGGCCGAGGCGTGGTGACCTGTGGTCGGCTTCTGTGCGCATCTCGTGGCTGGTGGCGCGGCGCCCAACCGGGCATCCTGGGGCGTAGCGGTGTTTTGACGCGGCGCCCGGGGCGGAGTAGGTAGATGTGTACATCAATGCGCGGGCCGTGGCGCGGCTGGCGGAAGCGCCGTCTCCAGCCCCGTCCAGCCGGCGCGCGTGCCCAGCCAGCTTCCGGACACATCGGGAGGCCCCGCCAGTGACACACCACCAGGGTGGTCCCAGGTCCGTGACCGCGCCGTCTGCGAGGCCACCCGTGAGCATGCCGCCCGCGAGCATCGCGCTGCCCGTGGGCGGCGCGGGAACGGGCAGTTCGTGGACGTGACCCCGAGCGCACCGGAGGGTGTCTCGCTGGAGGCGCAGGACGGCGTCGGCAGCCCGGACGCGTTCCGCCGCCTCTACACACCGCACCGGATGGCGTATGTCAAGGGGGAGCGGCCCGCCGGCCAGCAGTGCCCGTTCTGTGAGATCCCGTCCCTGTCGGACGAGGACGGGCTGGTCGTCGCCCGAGGCGAGACCGTGTACGCCGTTCTCAACCTTTACCCGTACAATTCCGGGCATCTCATGATCGTGCCGTACCGGCATATTCCGGACTATGCCGCCCTGATGGACGCCGAAACCACCGAAATGGCCCTGTTCACCCAGCACGCGCTGCGGGCGCTGCGACGGGCGAGTGGCGCGCACGGCTTCAACATCGGGATGAATCTCGGCGTTGTCGCGGGCGCCGGTATCGCCGAGCACGTCCACCAGCACGTCGTGCCGCGCTGGGGCGGTGACACCAACTTCATGCCGGTCGTGGGCGGCACGAAAGTCCTGCCCGCGCTGCTGGGCCAGACCCGCGAGATCACCGCCGCCGCGTGGAAGGAAACCGAATAGGCGCCGGTCCCCGCCGGCAGGCCGGCACGGTTCCCCCGTGCGCCGCGCACGGCTGTCTCCGGTGATGTTTTTCGGCGCTGTTTTCCTCGCGTTCCCCCGTGTTTCTCAGGGCCGCGTTCACTGATGCCGCGTCCCGGCGGCTGTCGGGGCCGGGACCGGTTCCCGTACCCGCCAACGGGTTTCCCGTGCCCGCCAGGAGGCGGTCGGGGGACGGCACGGCGGGGTGGGCCCGGACCGGTACTGATCCGGGCCCACCGCGGGCTCGGGCCCGGCGAAACCGGTGCTATCCGGTTTCGCCGGGCCTGTCGCCGAGATGTTCGGCGGCGATGTGCTCGGGGACCGCTTCGTAACGCAGATGGTCACGGGTGAACGTGCCGGTGCCCTGGGTCAGCGAACGGATGTCCACCGCGTACCGCAGCATCTCCTTCTCGGGCACCTCGGCCCGCACCAGGGTCCGGCCCGCACCACTCCCGTGCGCTGCCTGCCCGCCGGCCTGCCCGCCGGCCTGCCCGGCGCCGACCGGCTCGATGCCGACGACCCGGCCGCGCCGTGCCGCGAGGTCGCTGGTCACCGGGCCGATGTGCTCGTCGGGGGCGAGCACGCAGACAGCGAGCACTGGCTCGAGCAGGACGATCCCGGCGGCCCGGGCGGCGTTCTTCACCGCCAGCGCCCCGGCGGCCTGGAAGGCGATGTCGGAGGAGTCCACCGAATGGGCCTTGCCGTCGACCAGCCGTACCCGGATGTCGACGAGCGGATATCCGGCCGCCACCCCGAGGTCGAGCTGGCGCAGCACGCCCTTCTCCACCGAGGGGATGAACTGCCGGGGGACCGCGCCGCCGACCACCTCGTCGACGAACTCCCGGCCGCTGCCGGCCGGCAGCGGCTCCACCGCGACGTGGCAGATCGCGTACTGGCCGTGGCCGCCGGACTGTTTGACGTGCCGGCCGGTGCCCCGCGCCGGCCCGCGCAGCGTCTCCCGCAGCGGGACCCGCGGCGGCACCCGGTCGACGTCCACGCCGTAGCGGGCCCGCAGCCGCTCGACGACGACGTCGCTGTGCGCCTCGCCCATGCACCACAGCACGAGCTGGCCGGTCTCGGTGCCGTACTCCACCGTCAGGCTCGGGTCCTCCGCGGCGAGGCGGGCCAGCGCGGTCGACAGCTTGTCCTCCGCGCTCTTCGTCCGCGAGCGGATCGCCACGGGCAGCTGCGGCCGCGGCATCGACCACGTCTGCAGCAGGATGGGGTCGTCCGGGCTGGACAGGGTGTCGCCGGTCTCCGCGGTGGCCAGTTTCGCCACGACACACAGACCGCCGGCCCGGACGGCCCGCGCCGGCTGCTGTCCGGATCTCCCGGCCGGCCGGGAGATCCCCACGATCCGCCCGTCGTCGTCATGGTCGGGATGGCCGCGTTCGGCCCGGCCGTGCCCGCAGACGTGCACGGCCATGTCCGCGCGCAGCGTCCCGGAGAACACCCTGACCAGCGAGATGCGCCCGACATAGGGGTCGGTCGTGGTCCTGATGACCTCGGCGGCCAGCGGGCCGTCGGGGTCGGCCGACAGCGGTGGGCCCGACGACCCGTCGAGCCGGGTGCTCACCGGCAGGCGGTGCTCGGCGGGGGAGGGGAACGCCCGGGTGAACAGGTCCAGCAGCTCGGTGGCGCCCAGCATGTCACCGCTCCCGCCGCCGGCGGCACCGGCCGGGCCGGCCACGGGCAGGACGGGGTGGAAGCGGCCGCGGGCGACCGCGGTCTCCAGGTCGCCGAGCAGCAGGCCCGGTGCCAGCCGCTCCCCGGCGAGGTACTGCTCGAGCAGGGACTCGTCCTCGCTCTCGGCGATGATCCCCTCGATCAGGGCGCCACGGGCGGCGGCCACCGCTGCCTGGGCGGCGCTGTTCCCGGTGCCGTCCGCGGAGAGCAGGTCGACCAGCCGGTAGCCGCCGTAGCCGCCGTGTCCCGGCGCGGCCCCGTTCGCCGCCGGCAGGCGCACCGGCAGGTGCAGCGGCAGCACGCCCGGGCCGAACAGCTTCTGGCAGGTGGCGACGGTCCTGGCGAAGTCGGCCCGGGGGTGCTCCAGCTTTGTGATCACAATGGCCCGGGGTGTGCCGGCGGCGGCGCACTCGTCCCACAGCAGCTGGGTGAAGCCGTCGACGCCGTCGAGTGCGCTGACCACGAACAGGGCCGCGTCCCCGCCGCGCAGCCCGGCGCGCAGGTCGCCGATGAAGTCGGCGAGCCCGGGGGTGTCGAGCAGGTTGATCCGCATGCCCCGGTGGGTGGTGGACAGGACGGCCAGGCTGATCGTGCGCTGGCGGTGCTCGGCATCGTCGTGATCGGTATGCCGCGGCGGGACGGGACGGCTCTGCGCCGCCTCGCCCTCGTCGGCCGCGGCCAGCAGGCTCTCGGCAAGAGTCGTCTTACCCGCGCCGGTGTGGCCGACAAGAATGACGTTGCGTACGTCAGCCAGCTGCTCGAGGTCGGGACGATCATTGCATACGGTTGTTTTCACCTGCGCCTCCCCGGTGTGACACGGCCACCCGGTGGCCCTGGTGACGGCCACTGGGCGGCTGGGAGGGCTGGACCAGTGGACCCCGCCTGGGTGACTGGACGAGCGCGACGGGCCGACCCGCTCCGGGCGGCCGGCGGCGGGTCGCGTGATCGTGTCGTCATGAGTGGTTGTGTCAGTGGTGATGGTTGTGTTGGTGAAGAGTTGTATGGGTGGTTGGTTGTGTGGGTGGAGGGTTGGTTGCGTGGGTGAAGGAATGTGGAGGTGTAAGGAAACGGTCCGGCTGTTGTCGGGTCGACGTGTGGTGCCGACGGTTGTCGTGTCGACACCTGCCCCGTCACTGGTTGTGGTGTCGACGGTTGTCACGTTGACGGTTGTCACGTTGACGGTTGTTGTGCCGACGGTCAGCGGTGAGCGGCTGTGAAAAACTCGTGAGAACAGGTTCCCCCTCCGCCGGCATGTGAACAACCCATGTCGGTCCGGCAAGGAACTGGTTGCCGATGGTCACAGCGGTACTGTGAGGGACAGCACCGGACGTACACGACGGGACGTACATGCTCGCTAGCAAGGCGCGGCCGCAGATTCAACGGGTGCTCGATCCCCTGGGTGAGCGGCTGGCCCGGTCGTCGGTGTCGCCGGACGCGGTGACGATCGTCGGCACCATCGGTGTCAGTGGTGCCGCTCTGGGCTTCTTCACCCGCGGGGTCTTCTTCGTCGGCACCCTCGTGATCACACTGTTCGTCTTCTCCGACCTGCTCGACGGCCTGATCGCCCGGGCCCGTGGGATCTCCTCGCCGTGGGGCGCGTTCCTGGACTCGGCCTCCGACCGGGTCGGGGACGGCGCGATCTTCGGCTCGCTGATCCTGTGGTACGCCGGTGACGGCGACTCGTTGCCACTGTGCGTGGCCGCCCTGATCAGCCTGGTGGCCGGCTCGATCACCTCCTACGTCAAGGCGCGGGCCGAGGGCCTCGGGCTGCGGTGTGACGTAGGGTTCGCCGAACGCGGCGAGCGCCTGCTGATCGTCCTGGTCGCGGCCGGTCTCTACGGCCTGGGCGTGCCGTACCTGCTGCCGGCCGCGCTGTGGTTCCTTGCCGGCGCCACCGTCCTGACGGTGACGCAACGTGTTGTTCATGTGCGTCGGCAGTATCTGCGGGGGGCCGGGGCGGCCGGCACCGCCGCCGTGCCCGCGGCCACCGGCGCCGACGCCACACCGGCCGGGCCCACCGCCGGCCCGCGGGCCCGCTGACGGCGCGTACCGGGTGTCCCGCGCGCGAATGACCAGGATTTGGCTGGTGACGTGGTTGGGAGCCGAGCCCTGGGTGTCCCGCGCGCGGATGACCGGTCTGGCGTACGCGGCGGGCTGGCGGGTGGTCCGGCTGCTGCCCGAGCGGGTGGCGGCTGTGGCGTTCACGGTGGTGGCCGACGTCGCCGTCCGGCGGGGTGGCCGCGGCGCGCGCCGGCTGCGCGCCAACCTGGCCCGTGTCGCCCCGCCCGGCACCGATCTCGACCGGCTCACCCGGGCGGCCATGCGTTCCTACGCGCGTTACTGGCTGGAGGTCTTCCGCCTCCAGGACATCTCCCGCGAGCGGATCATCGGGGGAATGCGCATGCTGGACGAGCCACGTCTGCGCGACGCCATCGCCAGCGGCCGCGGGACCGTCATCGCGTTACCGCACATGGGCAACTGGGAGCATGCCGGCGCCTGGCTGGCCGCCACCGGTGAGCCGTTCACGACCGTGGCCGAACGCCTCCGGCCGGCGTCGCTGTTCGACCGGTTCGTCCGGTTCCGTTCGGCGCTCGGCATGGAGGTCATCCCGCTGACCGGGGGTGAGCGGCCCCCCTTCGGCCTGCTGGCCGACCGCCTCGGCGCGGGTGGCACGATCTGCCTGCTGGCCGACCGCGACATCTCCGCGGACGGCGTGCCGGTGGTGTTCTTCGGCGCGACGGCCACCATGCCGCCGGGGCCGGCCGCCCTGGCGTTACGGACCGGCGCGACCCTGCTGCCGGCCACGCTCTGGTTCGACCGGGACGGCTGGGGGGTGCGCATCCACCCGGCGGTGCCGCACACCGACGTGGCGCGGATGACCCAGGCGCTGGCCGACGCGTTCGCCGAGGGCATCGCCGCCCATCCCGCGGACTGGCACATGCTCCAGCGCATCTGGCGGGACGAGCCACCGGCCACGCCACCGCAGACACCACCGCAGACACCGACGCAGACACCGACGCAGACACCGACGCAGACAGCGACGGAGGCTGCGGCACCGACGGAGCCGGAGCTACCGCAGCCGCGGTCGGAGCCAGCGCCGCGGTCGGAGCCCGAGCCAGGGCCGGGGCCGAGAACATGAAGATCGGCCTTGCCTGCCCCTACACCTGGGACGTTCCCGGCGGGGTCCAGGTCCACGTGCGTGATCTCGCAGAGGCCCTGGTCGCCCTCGGGCACGAGGTATCGGTGATCACACCGGTGGGCGGCGACAGCGCGCTTCCGCCGTACGGGGTGGACGCCGGCCACGCCGTGCCGGTGCCCTACAACGGCTCGGTCGCCCGGCTGCTGATGGGGCCGGTGTCCGCGGCGCGGGTACGCCGGTGGCTGCGCGAGCACGACTTCGACGTCCTGCACGTGCACGAACCGACGGCGCCGAGCGTCAGCCTGCTCGCCTGCATGCTCGCCGACGGCCCGATCGTCGCCACGTTCCACACGTCCAACCCGCGCTCGAAGATCCTCACGGCCGCGCACGGGGCGCTGCAGCCGTCCATGGAGAAGGTCCGGGCCCGCATCGCGGTGTCCGAGGCGGCCCGCCGCACGATCGTCGAGCATCTCGGCGTGGACGCGATCCTCATCCCCAACGGCGTGTCGGTGCCCACCTTCGCACGGGCGGCCCCGCTGCCCGAACCGGTCTCGAACGGCTCCACGGTCGTCTTCCTCGGACGCATCGACGAGCCGCGCAAGGGCCTGGACGTGCTGCTCGCGGCCCTGCCGACGCTGGTGGAGCGCCGCGCCGACGCCAGGCTGCTGGTCGCCGGCCCCGGCGACGGGGAGGCGGTGCTCGAGCGGGTCGAGCCGGCCCTGCGCGGCCGCGTCCACCTGCTCGGGCTCGTCTCCGACGCGGACAAGCCCCGGGTGTTCCGCTCGGGGGAGGTCTACTGCGCGCCCAACACGGGGCAGGAGAGCTTCGGCATCGTCCTGCTGGAGGCGATGGCCGCGGGCGTTCCGGTGGTGGCCAGCGACATCGACGCCTTCCGCCGGGTCCTGGACGACGGCCAGGCCGGCCGGCTGTTCCCGGTCGCCGACGCGGCCGCCCTCGCCCACACCCTCGCCGACCTGCTGGCCGATCCCGCACGGCGCGGGCGGCTGGCCGAGCGGGGCCGGGCGGTGGTGGCCGCCTACGACTGGACGGTGATCGCGAAGCGGATCGTCGGGGTCTACGAGATGGTTGCCGGGGACAGGCCGGTGTCGCTGGCGGCGAACAGCGTCTGACGTGTCCTGGCGCCGGTCGCGCCCGGCGCTCCGCCATGCGGTGTGAGGAGATTCCACCATGCGGTGTGAGGAGATTCATGCCCGCGGTGTGAGGAGATTCATGCCCG
This sequence comes from Protofrankia sp. CiP1_Cm_nod2, assembly GCF_920664355.1. Lineage (NCBI taxonomy): Bacteria > Bacillati > Actinomycetota > Actinomycetes > Frankiales > Frankiaceae > Protofrankia > Protofrankia sp. CiP1_Cm_nod2. Next base: position 10,511 of record NZ_CAKKTL010000068.1, on the reverse strand, counting down.
CTGGCGCTCTCCTACCCCACGTTCACTACGCTGCGCGAGGTGACTCTCGTCGTTGTTACGGTCGTGGTTGTGGTGGCGGTAGCCACCTATCTGACCTGGCTGGCCAGCCGGCTGGACCGCCTGGCAGTCCGGGTGGACGACGCCCGGGCAGGCCTGATCAGCCAGCTGGCGCTGCGCGTGGAGGTGGCCGGGGAACTGTCCCGGCGGTGCGAGCTGGCGGAGCTGGGCGAGGCGGTGGAGCGGGCCCGGGCCGCGCAGGCGGGGCCCGCGGCGGGCGGCCCGCTGGGCAACGACACCGAGGAGGCGGAGAACAGCCTCAGCCGGGCCCTGCGCTCCCCGGCGGTCACGGCGACGGCGGACCGGGCGCCGGACGCCCTGCACGCGGTGGACGTCGCCGCCGCCCGGGTCGCGCTCGCCCGTCAGCTGCACAACGACGCCGTACGCGACGTGCGGGCGCTGCGGGCCAGACGGGTCGTGCGGGCGCTGCGGCTGTCCGGCCGCGGGCCGCTGCCCACCTATTTCGAGATCGACGACGCGCTTCCGATGCGTGGTGACACCGGGGGCAGGAACGGCCACGCCGACGCCGACGGCCGTGACGGCGACGGCAGGCATGACACCGCACGTGACAGCGCTGTGCATGACAGGACCGCGCATGACAGGACCGCGCGCGACAGCGACAGGCATGGCGGCAGTACATATGATAACGATATGTCCAGGTTCGCACCGTAAATTCTTCGCTATTGTCGATCGTAATCGCCATCCCGTCCGGTACGGCCTTCCGGTCGTAGGATGGGATGTCTTCCGTCCGGGCTGACTGCCGCGTGTCCGACGTGGCTGCGCTCGTGGAAGCCGTGGTTTGTCGGCGTCCGGCCCAGTTGGGATGTTCGCCGCGGACCGATGCCTGCGCCGGTCCCGTCTGCGTACAGAGAGGCATGCCATGTCCGAGGGCCTGACCGCTGCCGAGCCCGCTTCGCGGGGCCACGGACCGGACCACGGATCCGTGCCCACGGCCACGCTGCCCGGCCCGCCCGTCCCAGCCGGTGCGGGCAGCGTGGCCGGTGCGGGAGGTGGCGCCCACCTGGGCACGGCCCGGGTCAAGCGGGGCATGGCGGAGATGCTCAAGGGCGGCGTGATCATGGATGTGGTCACGGCCGAGCAGGCCCGGATCGCCGAGGACGCCGGCGCCGTCGCCGTGATGGCCCTGGAACGGGTGCCCGCCGACATCCGCGCCCAGGGCGGGGTCGCCCGGATGAGCGACCCGGAGATGATCGAATCGATCATCGAGGCGGTGTCGATCCCGGTGATGGCCAAGGCGCGCATCGGCCACTTCGTCGAGGCCCAGGTGCTCCAGGAGCTGGGGGTCGACTACGTCGACGAGTCCGAGGTCCTCACCCCGGCCGACCCGCACCACCACATCGACAAGTGGCGGTTCACCGTCCCGTTCGTGTGCGGCGCGACCAACCTGGGGGAGGCGCTGCGCCGGATCGGCGAGGGCGCGGCCATGATCCGCTCGAAGGGCGAGGCGGGCACCGGCGAGGTTTCCAACGCGGTCGTGCACATGCGCACGATCCGGGCGGAGATCGCGCGGCTGTCCGCGCTGCCGCCCGACGAGCTCTTCGCCGCGGCCAAGGAGCTGCGCGCTCCCTACGAGCTGGTCGCCGAGGTCGCGCGGCTCGGCGCGCTGCCGGTCGTGCTGTTCACCGCCGGTGGCATCGCCACGCCCGCGGACGCCGCCCTGATGATGCAGCTGGGGGCGGACGGTGTGTTCGTCGGCTCGGGCATCTTCAAGTCCGGTGACCCGGCGCGGCGCGCCCGGGCGATCGTCGAGGCCACCACCATGTACGCCCACGCGGGCGTCATCGCGAAGGTCTCCCGCGGCCTCGGCGAGGCCATGGTCGGCATCAACGTCAGCGATCTTGCGCCCGCGGACCGCTTCGCCGACCGCGGATGGTGAGCTGTCCCGAGGCGCACTGGCCCCAGACCGCCTCGGAGCGCGAGGCCGCGCCGGCACAGGTCAGGCCGGCACGCGGCGCGGCGCGGCTGGGCGTGCTGGCGCTGCAGGGCGACGTCCGCGAGCATTCCCGGGCGCTGGCCGCGCTCGGCGTCCAGGTCGTCGAGGTGCGCCGGCCGTCCGATCTGGACACTCTGGACGGGCTGGTGCTGCCCGGCGGCGAGTCCACCACGATCGGCCGGCTGCTGCGGGTGTTCGAGCTGCTGGAGCCGCTGCGGGACGCGATCGCGGCCGGGCTGCCGGTGTTCGGGTCGTGCGCGGGCATGATCCTGCTGGCCGGGGACGTCCTGGACGGCAGGCCCGGCCAGCCGCTGCTGGGCGGGCTGGACGTGGTCGTGCGGCGCAACGCCTTCGGCCGCCAGGTCGACTCGTTCGAGGCGGAGATCGACATCGCCGGTGTCGCCGGCGGCCCGGTCCGGGCGGTCTTCATCCGGGCGCCCTGGGTGGAGAAGATCGGGGACGAGGTCGAGGTGCTCGGTAGGGTCGGTGACAGGATTGTGGCCGTCCGCCAGGCGGGCGTGCTGGCGACCGCGTTCCATCCGGAGCTCACCGGCGACGGGCGGATACACGAACTGTTCGTCGGCATGGTGGAAGGCGCGCGGGGCAGACGGGCCGCACGGGGCACACCCGCGCACGAGGCCTAGCCGCACAGGGCACGGCTCCACAGGGGCACGGGGCGCGGGGCACAGCTGTACGGGGCACAGATGGCAGGCAGGAGCAGGGACAGGGTGAGGGGCACGGCATGAGCGGTCACTCCAAGTGGGCGACCACCAAGCACAAGAAGGCCGTCATCGACGCGCGCCGCGGCAAGCTGTTCGCGAAGCTGATCAAGACGGTCGAGGTGGCGGCCAAGACCGGCGGCGGGGATCCGGCCGGGAACCCGACGCTCGCGGACGCCATCGCCAAGGCGAAGTCGCAGTCGGTACCGAACGACAACATCGACCGCGCCGTGAAGCGGGGATCGGGCGAGCTCGCCGGCGGGGCCAGCTACGAGGAGATCACCTACGAGGCGTACGCGCCGAACGGGGTGGCCGTGCTGGTCGAGTGCCTGACCGACAACCGCAACCGGGCCGCCTCGGACGTGCGGGTGGCCATCACCCGCAACGGCGGCAGCGTCGCCGATCCAGGGTCGGTGTCCTACCTGTTCAACCGCAAGGGCGTCGTCCTGGTCACGAAGACCCCTGACCTCGGTGAGGACGACGTCCTGGCCGCGGTGCTCGACGCCGGCGCGGAGGAGGTCAACGACCTCGGTGACACCTTCGAGGTCGTCTCGGAGGCCACGGACCTCAACGCGGTGCGCGTCGGGGCCACCGGCGCGGGGCTCACGGTGGCCTCGGCGGACCTGTCCTGGCTGCCCAGCGTCAGCGTGCCGCTGGACGAGGAGGCGGCGCGCAAGGTCCTCAAGCTCGTCGAGGCACTCGAGGACCTCGACGACGTCCAGAATGTCTGGTTCAACGCCGACATCTCCGATGAAATCATGGAGCTGGTCTCGGCCTAAACGGCTCCCCGGCGGCGCCGGTGCCACCGCGATTCCGAGACCTCCGACATCGCCGTTCGTGCCGATATCGTCACAGTATGGGCATAGACCGTTCCGGAATACGTGCCGTCATGGAGTATGTTGTGACGGATTGTATCGCTCTGGGGTACTTGTTGTTACGGGGGTGTGTTGTTGCGGGGGTAGGCGTGGTCAGTCCGTGTCCCGGTCGCGGATGCACTCCTCGGCGAAGGACAGCGCCCGCAGGTGGTAGGAGCGGGCCGCCCACCCCAGGCTGATGTTGTGGCCCGCGCCGCGCTGCCGGACCAGCTCGAAGTGCGGCGCGGCGCTGAACGCGGCCCGCAGCTCGGCATCCATCGCCTCGTCAAGATCCCACCAGGCCTCGTGGTCGGCGAGCGTCCAGCGGACCGGCACCCGCACCCGCGGGCCCAGCAGAGGCAGCCACCGCGGCCACTTCGCGGCATCGGATGCCTCGCCGGCCGGCACGGGGGCTGTCGGTACCGTCCCCAGGACGAACGTGCCGGGCGGGTACAGGTGCTCCGGCCCCCAGAACAGCCTGCGGGCCGCGAGGGCATGCTCCCGGTGGATCTCGGCGGCGCTGCTGTCGGCGGCGATCCGCGACGGCCACAGGCCGTCACGGTATCGGGCTCCCACCCCGGAGACGTCGAGCCCGAGCAGACGCTCGCCGCGTTCGTCCGCGGCGAGCGACACCGACAGCATCGTGCCGAACGAGTGGCCGATCAGGAACAGGCCCGCCCCCACGGCATGGGACGCGGTGAACGCCTCCAGCGCCCGCCAGGTGATGGCGGTCTGCCCGGCCAGCCGCTGGTGGGGCAGGCCGAGCCCCGCCGACGCTCCGTAGCCGGGGCGGTCCAGCGCCAGCACGCTGAATCCCAGGGCCGTGCCGATGGCCAGCAGGGACAGGTCCGGGTGCGTCCGGCCGTGGAAGTAGGATGCGCGCATCCCCCCGCCGGGCAGGCCGACGACGAGAGCCCGCGGCTGGCCGTCGGGCTCGGCCAGCAGCCCGGACAGTTCCACGTCACCGGCGTCGAGGCGGACGTGACGTGGCTGGCCCGGCGGATCCGCGCGTGGCGCCCGCCCGTCGCCGTGTCCGGCCGCCGGCCCGGCTGGCTGCGCCGGCACGGCTGGCTGCGCCAGCACGGCCGGCTCGGTGCCGGCGGCGGGATCGGAGCCCATGCGTGGACCTCATTTCCCGGTTTCCCGGCGTCTCCCGGTGCTTGTCGGCAGGATTTCCCGTTGGCCCGGCGGGGCGTCGGCGATCTCCACGGGGCACCGCCGGTCATCTCACCATATGCTGATCCGCACCGGGCCGATGGCCGCGGGTGGCGTTGCGGACAGCCGGTTGACGCCGGCCGCCGGCGGTGGGTGATGGCCGGGCCGCTGCCCGGCCGGCGGTGGGTGTTTGTCGGGTCGGCGTCTGGGTAGGCGTGTCGCTGCGCTCGAACAGGCGTTCAGGCATGCCACAATCGTGGCGAACCGCCGGGAGGGCCGGTTCCCCGGCCCGCTGGCGGGCCGAGGGCTGCGTGATCACGGTTGTCTCCCCGGGTTGTCGTCCCGGGCTGGCAGCCGGCCGCTGCGGGCCGTCCGGCGGTCACGATGCCCGGCGGACGGTCGGGACGACGGTCGACGAGCTGGTCGTGGAGGGTGCCGGTGCTGGTGCTGGGGGTCGATCCGGGGCTTACCCGCTGCGGTCTCGGGGTTGTCGAGGGCGGGCCGGGCCGGCGGGCGTCGCTGGTCGAGGTCGGTGTGCTGCGCACGCCCGCCGCCGACGACGTCGCCGCCCGGCTGTGGGCGCTCGAACGCGGCTTCGGTGAGTGGATGGACCGGCACCGCCCCGACGCGGTCGCTGTCGAGCGGGTGTTCAGCCAGGCCAACGTCCGGACGGTCATGGGTACCGCGCAGGCCGGGGCGGTGGCGATCGTCAGCGCGGCCCGCCGTGGCCTGCCGGTCGCGCTGTACACCCCCAGCGAGGTGAAGGCCGCGGTGAGCGGGAGCGGCCGGGCGGACAAGGCCCAGGTCACCTTCATGGTCAGCCGCCTGCTGGGGCTGTCCGACCCGCCGCGGCCGGCCGACGCCGCCGACGCCCTGGCTCTTGCGCTGTGCCACCTGTCGCGGGGGCCGGCGCTCGCCCGGATGCAGGCCGCAGTCAGGCAGGCTTCCGCGGCCGCCAGCGGGAGCCGCAGATGATCGCGTCCGTGGCCGGGACGGTTGCCGCCCTGTCGCCCGACGCCGCCGTCGTCGAGGTGGGCGGGGTCGGGCTGCTCGTCCAGTGCACCCCCACGACCCTGGCCGGGCTGCGGGTCGGGCAGCAGGCACGACTGGTCACCACCCTGGTCGTCCGGGAGACCGAGCTGACGCTCTACGGCTTCGTCGACGCCAACGAGCGTGACGTCTTCGAGACCCTGCAGAGCGCCTCCGGGGTCGGCCCCCGGCTCGCCCAGGCCGTGCTCGGCGTCCACAGCCCGGACAGCGTCCGCCGTGCGGTCGCGGCGGAGGATCTCGCGGCGCTGACGAAGGTGCCCGGCATCGGCCGCAAGGGCGCGCAGCGCATCGTCCTCGACCTCAAGGACCGGCTCGGCCCGCCCACGCCGATGCCGTCCGCGGGAGATGACGGTGTGGGTGGGGGCGGGGGCACCGGCGGCGGTGCCACGCCGGCCGCGGGTACGGGTGTCGCCGCCGCCGAGCAGGTCCGTCTTGCGCTGCTCGGGCTCGGTTACACCGCGCGGGAGGCCGACGACGCGCTGGCCGCCGCGCTGGCCGACCCCCTGGCCGCCAGCGCGGCCGATGCGCTGGCCACGGTGCCGGCCGGCAACGGCCGCGGTGGTGCCGGGCCGGGCGGCCGGGCGGGCCGTGACGTCCCCGGTAGCCCGCAGGCTATCGCCGCCGGCAGCATCGCCACCGCCGCCACCGCCGCCACCGCCGGCACCGGCGGGGCGGGCGGCAGCCGTGCCGAGGCGGCGGATCCCATGGGTGTGCTGCTGCGTCGGGCGCTGGCCGCGCTGCGGCCCCGGTAAGGGCGGCTGATGGACGTCGAGGGGCTGGTCTCGCCGGTGGCCGAGCCGCAGGAGCGTGCCTTCGAGGCGGGCCTGCGGCCGGGGACACTGGCGGAGTTCATCGGCCAGCAGAAGGTCCGCGAACAACTAATGATCATGCTTGAGGGGGCGCGGGCCCGCGCGCGTCCGCCCGACCACGTCCTGCTGTCCGGGCCGCCGGGGCTCGGCAAGACCAGCCTGGCCATGATCATTGCCCGGGAGATGGCGGTCCCGCTGCGGATGACCAGCGGGCCGGCGGTCGAACGGGCCGGGGATCTGGTCGCGATCCTCACCGCGCTCGCCCCGGGCGAGGTGCTCTTCCTCGACGAGATCCACCGCATCGCGCGTCCCGCCGAGGAACTGCTCTACGCCGCGATGGAGGACTTCCGGGTCGACGTCGTGCTGGGCAAGGGCCCCGGCGCCACCGCGATCCCGCTGGAGATCGCCCCGTTCACCCTTGTCGGCGCGACCACCCGCTCCGGCCTGCTCACCGGGCCGCTGCGCGACCGGTTCGGCTTCACCGCCCACATGGACTTCTACGGCACCGACGAGCTGATCGACGTGCTGGTCCGCTCGGCGGGGCTGCTCGGCGTGCGCCTCACCGACGACGGCGCGGCAGAGGTCGCCGGCAGGTCACGCGGAACCCCTCGGATCGCCAACCGGCTGCTGCGACGGGTGCGTGACTACGCCGAGGTACGGGCGGACGGGGTCGTCACCCGTGAGGTCGCCCAGGCCGCCCTGCGCGTCTACGACGTCGACGCGCTCGGCCTGGACAGGCTGGACAGGGCGGTGCTGGAGGCACTGGTACGCCGCTTCAACGGCGGCCCGGTGGGCCTGGCGACCCTGGCGGTGGCGGTGGGGGAGGAGCCGGACACGGTCGAGGAGGTGGCCGAGCCGTTCCTGGTCCGCGCCGGCCTGCTCGCCCGGACCCCCCGGGGGCGCATCGCCACCCCGGCCGCCTTCACCCATCTTGGCCTCGACCCGGTCGAGGGCCTGCTGGGCCGTTCCCAGGCTCCGCTCCCCCTCACCGACGGCGACGGTTGAGCCCCTTCGCCGACGACGGCTGGGCCCCGTCGCCGGTGACGGCTGGGAGCGGTGGACGCCCGCCGGTTTCCCCGGCGCCGCGGTTCCTTCGCCACCCTTTGGTGGCGTTGGCCGGACGCGGTCCCGACGGGGCCCCTGGCGTCGGGAGCCTCGCGGCCGGTACGTACCATCGGCCGCACGACATGGGAGGACGTGGACGTGCAGGTGATCGTGGTCGCACAGGATGCGGCCCAGAACGGCGGCAGTGGGTTCGGTGGGCTGTTTCCCCTGGTCCTGCTGCTGGCGCTCGTCGTTTTCTTCGTCGTCAGCCAGCGGCGCCGTCAGCGGACCCAGCAGCAGGTCCTGACCTCGCTCGAGCCGGGAGCGCTGGTCGTGACCACCGCGGGGCTGTACGCCACGGTGGTCGAGGTCGAAGACGGTGACGTGTTGTTGGAGGTGGCGCCGGACGTGGTCTGCCGGTTCACCCGCTCCGCGGTCGTCCGGGTCGTCTCCCCGGCGGGAGAGGACGGGGCGCACCACGGCGATCATGATGACCACGACGGCGACGACGACGGCGACGGCGACGACGGCGACGAGGGCGACGAGGGCGACGGCCACCGGGACGAGGACGCCGGGGCGGCTGGTGACCACGGTTCGGGCCGGGCGCCCGTCGACACGACCAAGAGAACGGACGCGACCGGCGGCGGAGAGACGACCGGCGGCGGAGAGACGACCGGCGGCGGAGAGACGACCGGCGGCCACCGGCGGCCGGATGCCGGCAGGTCCGAGGATCCCGGGGAAGCGACGCCGGAGCGGTGAACGGCACGCCGACCAGCACCGGTCACCCGCCGGGGCCGGTCGGCGCCAGCTTCGAGGAACACGTGGATATCGGCGTTACAGATGTGGTATCGGAACGCCCCCGGCATGACAGTCGTTCCGATACCTTGGGCCGATACCTTGGGCGCGGTCGGCACCCGGCCGTGACGGTCCGCATCGGTCCCGCCGGTCGTGGCCGGGCTGGCCGTCCACCGGGCAGGTCCAGCAGGAAATCAGGCAGGAAGCGGCATGAGCGCGACGGCGCGTGACGAAGGGATATCCGTTGGCACGACGGTCAGGGCGACGGCGTAAGGCCTTGAGCCCCGCCTGGTCCCGGATCGGGCTCCTCTTCGGCATCGTGGTGCTGCTCTACGGCTCCATGGCGCTGACGTCCACGTGGACGCCGAAGCTGGGCCTGGACCTCCAGGGCGGGACGAGCGTGATCCTCACGCCCCGGTCGACCGAGCCCGGCAAGGGCGTCGACAGTGGCGCGGTCAACAAGGCCGTCGACATCATCCGGGAGCGGGTCAACGGGCTCGGGGTCGCCGAGGCCGAGGTCAAACGCAACAACACCCAGATCGAGATCTCGGTTCCCGGCCGTGGCCGCAACGACGTCGTCCAACTGGTCGGGCAGACCGCCGAGCTGCGCTTCCGCGAGGTCTACACCTCCGGGGCCGCCATACCGGCCGCGCCGGCCACCCCGCCGGCCGCTTCAGCGGCTCCGACAGCCACCCCGACGGTTCCGGTGCCCGGCGCCACGCACGGGGCACCGGGCGCCGCGTCAGCTCCGCCCGCCGCCACCACCGGTCCGTCCCCGTCCACCACCACCCGGCCGGACGTGGTCGGCTCCGGTCTGCTCGCCCAGGCCGCGCCGACGGCCCCGGCCGGCTCGGTCGTGCCGGCACCGGCCGCCTCGGCGTCACCAGCTCCCGGAGTGCCCCCTGCCGCGGTACCGGCGGCCCCGGGGCAGAGAGCACAGCCCGCCGCCGACACGCCACCGGCCGACGTCGTTGCCCGGTTCGAAAGCCTGACCTGCGCCCCGTCGGACGTGCGCAGCCGGGCGGCCGCCACCGACCGGCCGACGGACTGGGTGGCCTCCTGTGACCGTTCCGGCGCCGTCAAGTACCTGCTGATGCCCGCCACGGTGATCGGCACCGACGTCAAGTCGGCAACGGCCGGGCTCGCCAGCTCCGGCGGCACCACCTCGGTGAGCACCGGCGAGTGGGTCGTCAACGTCAGCTTCACCGGCAGCGGGCAGACGGCGTTCACCAAACTGACCGAGCGGACTCTCGGCAAGCAGGTGGCGATCGTGCTGGACGGGGTGGTGCAGTCGGCCCCGAGCACCAACGACCGGATCGCCGGTGACGCGCAGATCTCGGGCTCGTTCACCCAGTCCAGCGCCCAGGATCTCGCCAACGTGCTGCGCTACGGCGCACTGCCGCTGTCCTTCGAGCAGTCCAGCGCCGAGTCGATCTCCCCGACCCTGGGGCAGGACTCGCTCAACGCCGGCCTGCTCGCCGGCGCCATCGGTCTCGCGCTGGTGACGTTCTACTCGTTCGCGTACTACCGGGCCCTTGGAATAGTCGTGCTCAGCTCGCTGGCGGTGAGCGGGGCGCTGGTCTACGCCTCGGTCGTGCTCCTCGGCGAGTGGATCGGGTTCACCCTCACGCTGGCCGGGATCGCCGGCCTGATCGTGTCCATCGGTGTCACCGCGGACTCGTTCGTCGTCTACTTCGAACGCGTCAAGGACGAGGTCCGCGAGAACCGCACCGTGCGGGTGGCGACCGAGCGGGCCTGGCCGTCGGCCCGGCGGACCATGCTCTCCGCGGACACGGTCTCCTTCCTCGCCGCCGCGGTGCTCTACGTCCTGTCGGTCGGCTCCGTCCGGGGGTTCGCCTTCACTCTCGGGCTGTCCACCCTGATAGACGTTCTGATCATGTTCATCTTCACCAAGCCGGTGGTCACCCTGCTCGTGCGCAGGCCGTTCTTCGCCACCAGCCGCTTCTCCGGCCTCACGGTCGCGGCGGTCCGCGGCCAGCCGGGCGAGGCGGCCGCCCTCGCGCCGGCCCGGCTGGCCAGGCGGGAGCGGGCCGCCCCGGCCCAGGCCTGTCTC
>NZ_CAKKTL010000067.1:9144-25302 GCF_920664355.1 Protofrankia sp. CiP1_Cm_nod2 | reverse complement strand
ATCCGAGATCGTCAGTGTGGGTGATCAGACGATCCGGGTGTGGAACCGTCGCAGCGGGCTACAGGTCCGTGGCACCGGGACCGGGGGTGGGCCGTCCCGGCGAGGTGTGCTTGCCGGGGTACGCAGCGACGAGCCCAGCGACGTCGACCTGCTCGACATCGCCGAGGACGTGGACACGCTGGCCACGCTGATCGCCGCGTCCGGCACCGAAGCACCGCTGGCGATCGCGGTACTCGGCGAGTGGGGCGCAGGGAAGTCCACGCTGTTACAGCAGGTACGCGGCCAGGTCGACCGGCTCGCCGCCCTGTCGCTGAACAACCTCGGCCGCAGCGCATACGCCGCTTCGATCCGGCAGATCACCTTCAACGCCTGGCACTACAGCGACGACCACGTATGGACCGGGCTGATCGAGCACCTGTTCCGCGAACTGGCCCGCAACAACCAGACGACCACCCCAGCCGATCCCGCCGCGACCCGGAACGAACGCGACCACCTCCACGGCCGCATCCGGGAACTGGAAGCCGACCGTGACCGCCTCGACGCCACGATCAGCACTGTCGACGCCGCACCCGCCCCGACCGGCCGGCTCGCCACGGTCGGCTCCCCGACCAGACTGTGGCGGGCGGCCACCGCGGCGATGCGCACACTCGCCGGTGACCTGCGCCGCGGGTACCGGATCCTCGCCGGCTGGGCCATCCTGCTCGCCGCGGTGGGGGTGCTGTGGTGGTGGCTCGGCCCGTGGCTGCACACCGCGGTCACCGCCGTCGCCGGGATCCTGGCGTTCGCGCCCCTGGCCGTGCTGCCCCGGGTCCACGGGTGGGCGGTGGCGTTCACCGACACCGAACAGCGCCGGCTGGCCGACGACGCCGGCCGGGTACGCCGCGAACTGGCCGATAGCCGTGCCCGCCTCGCGCAGGTCGACGCCGCCGCGAACCTCGCCGACATCCTCGAACGCACCGCGGACGCCGCCACCTACCAGGACTACCGGGGGCTGGTGGGCCGGGTCAGCCGCGACCTCGACACCCTCGACCGCGCCCTGACCGCCGCACGCACCGAGTGGCAGACCAGCGGCAGCACCGCCCCACCCCCGCTGGAACGCATCGTGCTCTACGTCGACGACCTCGACCGCTGCCCACCCGACCGGGTCGTGGAAGTCCTCACCGCCATCCACCTGCTGCTCGCGCGACGGCTGTTCGTCGTCCTCGTCGCGGTCGACGCCGCCTGGCTGCGCCGCAGCCTCACCGCCCACCACAGCGCCATGTTCGGCCTCCCCACCGCAGACACCGACACGACACCCACGGCTACCCCCGTCGACTGGCTCGACAAGATCTTCCAGATCCCTTTCGCGCTCCGGCCGATGGGTCCCACCGCCACCGGCTACCTGGCCGCCCTGCTACCCGCCGCACCAGCCGGGGCCACACCCCCACCGCCACCAGCACCCCCGGACCCGGCCACCACCGACAGCACCACCAGCGCCGGCCCCTCTCCACCAACCGGCTCCCGCCCACCGGTGCCGACCGGACCAGTGCCGGCATCCCCCGATACCCCGACACCACCGCCGGCCCCGGACGCCCGTCTCACCCGGCCGTCGCCCATCCCTGAAACCGACCGGGGCCGCGGGATCCCGGACCTCCGCCCCGCCGCCCTGACCCTCACCGATGGCGAACGCACCGTCATCCCCCTGGTCGGACCGCTGCTACCCACCCCCCGCGCCGGCAAAAAACTGATCAACCTGTACCGGCTGATCCGAATCGGAGTCCCCGAAGGGGAACTGGCCGCGTTCACCGCCGGCCCCTACCAGGCCGCTCTCCTGCTTCTCACCATCGTGATCGGCTACCCGACGCTCGCCGGCCCACTGCTGACCGCGCTGGAGGCCAGCACCGGTGACACCGACATCGTCACGTTCCTGCGCGGCAGCCCCTGCGGCGCGGCCCTGCAACCGGCCTGCGACCGCATCGCCGACACCGTCGCGACCATCCGCCAGCAGGGCACGCCCTTCCACGGCCCACTCACCACCTACCGGCACTGGAGCCCACGCATCGCCCGCCACAGCTTCCACACCATCGGCTTCCGCCAAGCCGGCGCACCCCTCACCATGCCGCGCCAGGGAGGTGATCTACCGGACAGGTAGGTGCTCGAACACTCCGTCGAGACTCCAGTAACCGTATGACAGGATGAGGCCCCGGCCACACAGCCGGGGCTTCATCCCATCACGTTTGCGCCGGACGAAAAAGATCTTAATCATCTATCTATACGAGGAAGCGTCGGGTAGCGCCGCTTCCTGCCGTGGGCCTGCACCACTCCCGAAGCCGGTCGGTGAGTTGTAGGCCGAGCCTGATGTCACGGTCGGCGATGGCGCGGGTGAGGATGTGGTACTGGCCGATCAGGTGGTCAACGGGGCGCCGTTGGGAGATGTCGGCGACGTCGATCAACAGGTCGGCCGCCGTGTCCGGGGCGTCGTCGAGGAGGACACGGGCGAGTTCCAGCCGGACATAGGAGCGCAACCCGGTCGCGCCCGCCTTGTCGAGCTCCGGCCACGCCGCGACGACGTAGGAAACCGCCTGTGTGCGGTCGTCGTTCACGTCGGCCGGTCGGGGTTCGGCGTCGGCGAGTTCGTTGTACCGAGTGGCCATGGACACGGAGAACTCGGCGGCGGACATGCCTGTCTGATGCAGCCCGATCACCGAGGCTGGCGGGGCCGTGGTCATGACGTCGGCGGCCTCCCGAAGGACGGATTCGGCACGGTCAAGCTGACGTGTCGCGATCAGCGCGCGTGCTTCCGCTTGAATGAGCAGCCGCGCCCAGGTGGGATGACCCTCGAGGCCGTGCCTGCGGGCGAACATCCGGGCCTGCGCGGCGCACGCGATGGCGAGAGTGGGCCGCCCCTGTAACGTCTCATGGATCACCTGCCGGCCGAGGACCCAGAGTTGGCCAGCGGGATACTCGCCCCGGCCCAGGTCGTTGAACGCCTTCCCGTACAACGTGTTCGCGCGACTGCGGTTGCCGAGATCGAACACGGCCGCCGCTTCGGTCGCGCCCAGCATGCCGACGGCGGCGGATGTCTGGACGTAGTCCGATGATCCTTGGTCACAGTCCGCCAGGATCGCGCGCCCGCGTTTCCCAGCGTGACGCGCCAAATAGGCGACCTGCCGGGCGGGTAGACGCTCGAAAGCCTCGTCGAGAGAGTCAGCGAGGCTGCGGATCTCGTCGGGCGTGGTCGGCTTGGGCATGTCGCCGAGGAGGGTTGCCATCACGAGTCCGCCGCCTGCCAGCAGGGCCCGCCGTCGGTCGAGTGTGCCGGTAGCGGGTGGCTGTGCAACGTCCATGGGTGTATCCAGGGCCGGTTGTCCCCATTGTGATCAGGGACGGTGGATGTCTGGTCTGGGGTCGGATGCGTTCCCGGTAGGGCGCCGCTCTGCGGCACATCGTCGTCGCCGGTGGCGATGGAGCCGTCCGGACAACCGGGCGGGCACGTGTCGGTGACCTCCGAGAGCGGGCCGAGTGAGCAGTTACCCGACGCCCAGCCACCCGAAAAGGTGTAGCCGGTTTCGATGTCGTCGGGCTTGTCCACGCGGTGCAGCGGGTCCGCCGAAGCGCCGGAACGGTCGGGGCGCTCCGGAAGGCTCCTACGGGGTGGGCGTGGTGTGTCGTGGGCTGAAAAACTGGACATTACGGCGGTTGCCCTTCTTGGTCGGGTGATCACCCAGGGGCCGCCCGGTGAGTCACCACCGGGTGGCCCCGCTTCTCTTGCCTCTCTCCTCGGCGCGCTCGACGTGCGGCGCGCCAGATCGCGTGATGCCATGTCTCTAGAGACAGTACGCCTAGAGACAGTGTCTTTATAGACAGCCCTAGCTTTGCGACCATGGCCCTGGTTGGGATCAAGGAAGTCGCCGAGATGATCGGCGTGTCGCGGACACGAGCCGATCAACTGTCTCGACGGCCCAGCTTCCCCGAGCCCAAAATCCGCCACGCCAGGGTGCGCATGTGGGAAGACTCGGACATCGAAGCCTGGCTTGATCGCTACCGGCCAGACTGGCGCGGCGAGAGTCCGCCACAGTCCACGAACGATCGGGATATCTGACCGCATTCACCCGAGGCTTGGACGGTCTCGGCATTCATATCTCCAGGTCACAGACCCAGAGACGTCCGAATTGCCGATTTTGCCCCACTGTGGCACACGCGGATAGACGCGATCAATTCAGACCGATCAATCCTATCTCTAGAGAAACTATCTCTAGAGATAGATCTAGCTTCAGCGCTGTGTCCCTCGGAGAAACACACAACGGTTGACTCGCGGTCCGATCACGACAGCGGCCCGCAAAACTTGCCGGCGCCACGATCAGGAGGTCCGGCGCTGCCGTCCCTGCCCGTCGAGTGATACCGAAAGTTCCGACAGCCGAATAACACCGGGAGTGCGCCATGGTCCCCGCGCCGAGGTTCCGGCGGGTCGCCGCCCTGCAACGGGAATTCGTCGATCGGGAACCGGTGATCGAGGCTTTCACCGCGGAACTCGGGCGCCCTGGTGGCGGGCCTCGCATCCTAAACCTCACCGGCGTTGGCGGTATCGGGAAGTCCCGGCTCCTGCGCGAGTTGAAAGATCGCGCGGACGGGACCCACCGCAGCGCAACGCTTGATCTACAGATACCCGCGTTACGCCAGCAGGAAGACGCCCTTGCCGTGCTGCGGGGGGAACTCGGCGGGCAGGGTGTCCACTTCGACCGGTTCGACATCGCCTATATGGTGCTGTGGCAGCGTCTCCACCCGCATCTACGGCTGGACAAGGCCGAATTGCCGTTCCTGGATGGCAGTTCGCTTCTTACTGATGTTGTCGACACCGTCTCCGGTATTCCGTTCCTCGGCACGGCGCGCGGACTGATCCGCATTCTCGAACGTGGGTCGTCGGATGTCCGTCGCCGGATGCGGGTACGGCGGGACAGCACCTTGCAGGCACTTGACGACCTGCCGAACAGCGACCTTGCCGACGCGGTGACCTACCTTTTCGCCGCTGACCTGCGTGACGGCAGCGCTGACAGTCCGTATGTGCTGTTCGTCGACAGTTACGAAGCGTTGGTTCCGTCGCCGGTCCGGTCCGGCCGGGCGCACTTGGCCGACGGCTGGTTGCGTGATCTGTGCGCCCAGTTGGATACCGGGTTGGTCGTCGTCGCCAGCCGCGAACCGCTGCGCTGGGAGACCGACGATCCCGAATGGTCCGACGTGATCCGGGTCCGTGACCTCGGCGGCCTGCCGATGTCTGCCCGGCTCGACCTGCTCGAAACCGGCGGCCTGACCGACCCGGCCCACCGGCACACCGTGGCCGAGGCGAGCGCCGGTCTGCCGTTCTATCTGCATCTGGCTGTCGACACCCACGAACAGTCCGGCGTCGCCACCGGCCGCGCGGCTGTCTCGCAGTCACAGATCCTCGCCCGGTTCCTTGAGCATGTCGCCGCTGACGAGATCCGCACCCTCGAGATCCTCAGTCCGGCCCGTGTGTTCGACTACGAGATCTTCCGGCTGTTGGCCGCACAGTTCCACCTGCCCGGCGACCGGCTCGCCTGGGAGTCCCTGACGTCGTATTCCTTCGTCTACCCCGCCGGTGACGCACTGCGTTTCCATCAGCTCATGGGCGGGGCCCTGGCCGCCCGGCTACCCGCCAGCGTCACGCACGATGTCCACATCGCCTTGCGCGCGCTGTGGGATGACAGGGCCGATGCGCTCGTCGCCGCGAACGACGGACCCGCCAGCGCCCGTGCGCTACGCGAAGCGGTCTTCCACGGCTTGGCCGCCGGCAGCGTCGGCGGCGCCGAACTGCTCGACTACGCCGACCGGGCCGTACGCCGAGGCGGTCATAGTGCCGTTACCGGACTCACCGACGATCTACGTAACCGGTTGGCGCTCCGGCCCGCCGACGGTTCCGATGACCTCGGTGATCTGCCGGAAGCGTTGGCCTGTCTGGACGCCGAAGCCGCCGTTCGGCTCGGCGACGCCCCGGCCGCAATACGTCTCGCCGTCGCTCCCGCCGCCACGGCCGATCTCACCTCGACGGTCGGTGCCCGGCTGACGGTCGCCGCCGGCCACGGCCAGCGGATCGCCGGTAACACCCGTCCCGCTCTCGACCTGTTCACCCGGGCGTGGGAGCGGTCCGGCGGAAGGCCCCGGTTACAGGCGGGTCTGTGGGCCTGTGACCTGCACATGGCCCAGGGCCGTTTCCGTGACGCGGAGATCCTTGCCGCTGACCTTGACGCGCTTGCTCCTGCCGATGACACCGAGTTCCGCGGTGACGTGGCTCGATTACGCCATCTCGCCGGCCGCTTCGCCTTCGACCTCGACGCCGCCCGCCGTCATCTCGACGACGCCGCAGCCTTCTACCAGGCGTCCGGCAGCGTTCTCGGTCTCGCCAATATCGAGACGAACCGGGCTGAACTGCTCTGCCTTGTCGATCCTCAGCAGGCGATCGGCGCGGCAGGCCGGGCCATCGACACCCAGCGTGACACCGGTGCCCGTCACGAACTCGGCAAGGCGTACACGGCACTGGCCGTCGCCGAGATGCGGCTTGGGGACCTCGACGCGGCCGACACTGCGTTGCATACCGCCTGCGACACCCTCGACCAGGCCGGTTACCGTTCCGGCCGGGCACGGGCCGAGCTCTACGCGGGCCTGCTGCACGCCCGGCGGGGGCGGATGGACGAAGCGGTCACGTCGTTGCGCCGGACCGTCGAGGAACTCGAGGCCGCCGATGTCTACCCGACCTTCGTGCTGCTCGCAGCCTGCGCCACGGAATATCTCGGCGTCACCGACAGCACCATCACTGCCGCCGCCCACCGGGCCCGAACGGCGGTTCAGCCTCTCGACACCCTCGACGCGATCGAAGATCGTCTACGCGCGTACACCGTCGAACTCTTCGACGGTCACGTCTGGAAACCTGACGAGTTGTACCGGGCGGCGCGCGAACACACCGACGCCGCTTCCGGCTTCTACAACGACAACATCCCGCTCGACACCCCGACCGGCCCGGTGATCGTCCGTATCCCGATCCCGGGAAGCGACGTCATGGACCTGTCCATCTGGCCGGAACCCGAGGTGCTACGCGCCGTCCGGGGCACGGTCACGTCCGTGCCCCGGCTTCTCCATACCCAGGACACCCCCCGGTTCCAGATTCACGAGTTCATCGCCGGGCAGCTTCTCGACGATGTCGCCCCACGCGGTGTCCGCGTGCCGGTCCATGTCCTTGACGATGTCGCCGAACTGTTCGCGCAGCTCGGCGCTGTTCCCCGCGACCACATACCGGCCGTCCCGCCAGGTTGGCCCGACGACGGCGACACCGCGTCCTTCGCCGGCCGGCTGTCCGCGGTCACCGTCGATGTCCACACCCGCTTCCTTCCCGAGTTCGGCGGCCTCTTCGACGCTCTCGGCATCCCCGCGGAACCTCTCAGCACGATCAATCGTGCCTGGGCTGGACTGCGGCACCGGCCGTTCCGGCTCCTGCACACCGACATCCACCGCAAGAACATGATCCTTTCCGGTGGGCGGATCTACTTTCTCGACTGGGAGTTGGCGCTGTGGGGTGACCCCGTCTACGACCTCGCCGTCCACCTCCACAAGACCGCCTACCAGCCCGACGAACACGACGCGCTTCTCGAGCGTTGGGCGGACGCCGTGCCCGGCCCGCCGTCCGAGGGATGGACGGAAGACCTTCCGGTCTATCTCGCCCACGAACGGGTCAAGTCCGCGATCGTCGACACCGTCCGCTATACCAAGCTGCTCACCGGCCCGCCGTTGCCCGCCGAGCAGCGACAGGCTCTCGTGGACAAGCTCGTTGGCAAACTCACCGCCGCTCACCAGGTGTGGCGGACCCGCCGCTTCCGGATCGATCCCGCGACCGTCACGGCGCACATCGCCCGGTGGGCCGCTGGCCGCTGACCCCGCCGGACGCGCGACGGGGCCGCTCCTGTAGCAGGAGCAGCCCCGTTCTCAGTCGAGTCCCCTGATCCGCCGGTAGATCTCGAGCGCGAGGTCAGTCACGAACGCCTGTTCGTAACGCCGTTCCGAGCGGAACGTCACCGGCTGAATCTCAAGGACGTCAGCGGCGTGTCGGCGACGCTTCGACAGGGTCATTCCGGATGTGCCCGGACTGAGACACAGCATGATCGACATGATGCGGTCGACCGGCGAGTCGAGGGCTTCGACCGCCTGCGCAATCAGGTTGGAAGCCTCCAACGCCCGTTCCGCGACGTGGCGATCGGCACCGGCCGAGACCGGGCAGAGGACATCGACGAGAGTTGGATGGTCCAGAAGAGAACGGGCACGGGCGCCGTGGCGCAGCGCACGCCGCAGCTCGGCGTGAAGCTCGTCGAAGTCAACGGGCGGTATGTACATCGTGTGTCGACAGGGGCCTTTGTGGCCCCCAGCAGACGTCCCCCGTCGGTTCGCCTCCTTCCTGAGGACTCGCGGTGTCCCGGACCGCGCCGGGGGACGTATTCCGTCCGGGACAGCCCAAGAGTATGCCATGTTTGGTACCTGATCGCTACGTTTGCCACCGGTTGGTGCTTGGATCATCCGCTTGCCGGTGTTCCATGCCGGTAGCCGCCCGTCCGCTCCGGTCGACGAGACGGCCGGAGCGGGCGGCCTGAGCTGGACGGACGCCGTCGGCCCGCAACTCTCCCCCTCTTCTCCAGCAGTTTCACCCCTTCCTCTCCCGCGCCTGTCCGCCCGCCCGTCGACATCACTCCAGCGGGAATCAAGCGTTTTCTGACGGCGAATTCCAGCAGTCGACCGGCGCACCATTGGACGTGTCCGAGGAAACCGACAGGAACGACCGGGACCGGCGATGGAAAAGCCGACGCACCCCGTCCGGTCCCGTCGGAGACAATTCGACGTCTGGAGACATCACCATGCCGCGCTACTACTATCGATCGCCACTGGGCATCGTTGCACGCTGGACCATGGGGACCGTTGCCCTCATGCTTTTCCTCACCGGTCTCGAATGGGTGGCGGTCAAGGTCCTGCCGGTCATCCTGCCTTTTCTGTTCGTCGGCGCCCTCGTCGTCATCGTCTTCTGGGCCGTCAACCAGCTTCGCTGAACCCTCCCGGAAAGCACCGATCACGACGGCAGGAACTCGAGGAATCCTGAGAAAGAGGTGATGTTCGTATGACTCCCGCTGATGACGATCTGAACGCGTCCTTCGTCACGGCCGACGACCTGCGTGACCGGGCCGAGCGTGCCTCGACGCACCTGGATGATCTGTTCCGTCTGTCCACGCTCGTTCACGAGATACGGCTAGACACCGATCATCCGGTCGTGTCGGCCGCGTTGGGCATGGTCAGCGAGCGTCTGTCCGCGCTGACACCACAGGCGTTCGCGGTCGCCGAGTACGCCCGTGATGCCGCCATAGCAGGCACGCTGACCGGGGAGCCACCGGAGGGAGACGACCTGAACCGGCCGGAACTCACCGTCGCTGACCTGCGCGCCCGGACCAGGCGTGCCAGCGTCCGCGTCGGCATCGCCTCACGGTTGCTCGAGCACGTCAGTATCCGCGCGGAGCAGTGCGACGACCCGACCGAACGGGCGGCCTGGTGGCGCCTGTTCGACATCGCCGCGAACGACTCCACCCGCGCCTACCGGGCCAGCAACCGAGCCTGGAACGCCTACACCGCCGCCCGCGACGCCGACACCGTCGCCGGGACCGGCGACGGCACGCCCGGCACGGACCCGGAAAACCCGCGTACTCCCGGCTAACGCTGCGGCCTGTTTCACCTTCCCGGCACGACTCCCTTTTTCTCTCCTGAAAGGCGGGCTGTCCCGTGACTGCTCTTCTGGGACTCGCTGCCCTTGTTCTCCCGCTGGCCCTGGCTGCGCGTTCACGTCGTCTTTCACTGCTCGCCGGAATCCTGTGTGTCGTGGTCGGCTACTACCTCGCCGAGTCCGGCGCGACCGCCGTCATGCGGCAGGAGATCACCGATGCCCTGTCATTCGCGGTCGACACTTTCTCCCGGATGATATCCGGAATCACGCCCTGAACTGATCCATCCCACGGATGCCGGGCGCCCGGCGAAGCCGCAGGAGCCCGCTTTTTCCCATCGCCTCCGGGCGTCTGGTGCTCCCGCGCGAATCTCCATGTTTTTGCTTGTCGTCAAAGGAGTGTGGATGGACACCCCGATCGTGCTCGACCTGTTCGCCGGAGCCGGCGGATGGTCGATCGCGCTGTCGTCCCTCGGTTTCACCGCTGTTGGGGTCGAGTGGGACGCGGCCGCCTGCCGGACCCGTCGGGCCGCCGGCCTCGACACGATCGAAACCGACGTGTCGTTGCTGTCCCCGCACGACTTCACCGATGCCGTCGGGCTCGTCGCCTCCCCGCCGTGCCAACCGTTCTCCACGGCCGGTGCCAAACGCGGGTTCGCCGACCCGCGCGCCCATCTGCTCTTCGAGCCGCTGCGCTTCGTCCACGCGCTACGCCCGGCGTGGGTGGCCTTCGAGGAGGTTCCGGCCGTCCTGCCGGTCTGGGAGAGCATGGCCGCCCAGCTTCGCGGGCTCGGATATGCCACCTGGCATGGTGTGCTGTCGAGCGAGGAATACGGAGTGGCGCAGACACGCCGCCGGGCGTTCCTGCTCGCCTCCCGCGCCCACCGGACGATCGGACCACCGCCAGCCAGCCACAGCCGGTACGGGCCGGGCCGGCAGCGGTTGACACCGCCGCTGGCGCCCTGGCATTCGATGGCCGACGCCCTCGGCCGCGGTCTGGTCGACCGCCCCGCCTACACGGTCACCACCCGGGGGAATTGGTGGGGCGGCATTGGCGCCCGCGTCGCGCTCCGCCGCGCCCAGCAGGAAGGCCGCTGGGTCGGAGCGCCGGACCGGTTGTCCGTCGCCGAGTTCGGCCGCCTCCAAGGCTTCCCCGACGACCACCCCTGGCAGGGCAGCGTCGAGGCCCGGCTTCGACAGATCGGTAACGCCGTGCCCCCGCCACTGGCCGCCGCGGCGCTGTCCGCCGTCGCGCTACCGGCCCGCATCGGCACGCCTGCCGCGACCAGTCTGCGCCCCACCGGATGACCGGAGAGCCGCGATGACGACTGACGACCCCCGCACACCACTGACGCCAACCGACCCCGGCTCGCAGGCCGGCCGGCTGCCCGTCCCGGTCGATCGGCCTGGCGGATGGCTACCCGCACTGATCGACTACCGCGCAGCCTCCTCGAACCCACCGCGTAACGAGCCCACGACAGACCAGCACGACACCGGCGCGACCAGCGATAGCGGATCGCGGCTCGTGGAGCCCTACCAGCCCGCAGCGCCCCCGGAGCCGACGGGATCCGGCCGCTTCGCGTCGAGTTACGACGTGCCGCTCGACCCCGAACCCGACCCGACCGCCCAGCCGGTACCGGTCGACATCCCCGACTGCGCGGCGAGCCGTCGACGGTGGGCCGACGACGAACGCCGACCGATCATTCCGTCTGGTCTGCGCCGTGGTTCCCTGGCGCCGACCGTGCGGCACACCGCCGGGCATCTGACGCATGTGGTCGTCTTCCACGCCGTCCGGCTGCCCTGGTACACGCTGGTCACCACCCGGGCGGCAGGAGTCGGCGTTGTCCGTCTGCTCGACAGGCAACGCCGCTGGTGGTGGTGCGCCGAGGCAGCCGACCTGCTACACACGACCGCCGAGGCCGCCGACCCGGGCGCCTGGCTGAAACTGCACCGTGAGATCCGGGCCACCCGGCTACGACGCGGCCTGATGCTCGCCGTCGAACTCTTCGCCGTCGGATGGGGGCTGCTCTGGCTACCCGCTGTAGTCAATGTCCTGCCGTGGCCGGTCACGCTGCTTCTCGGCGGGGCGGCGCTCGTCGCTCTGGCCCGGTTCGGACGGCCCGCCGGTCGTCCGCTCCTACCCTCCGCGGTAGTGACTCCCCGCTACCGGCGACTGACAGCCGACGTGGTGCTCCGCGCCTACTACGCCGCGCGACTCGGAATGCCGGACAAACCCGGGCAACAGGTCGAGTTCGGCTCCCCGATGTCCCGTGACGGCGAAGGCTCCCGCGTCGTGGTCGACCTTCCCTACGGGAAGGGCTTCGGTGACGCGGTCCGTGCCCGGGAAGCGATCGCGTCCGGGCTGGACGTCGCGACCTCGCAGGTGTTCCTGACCCGCGACCCGACCTCGCACCGCCGACACATGCTGTGGGTCGCCGACCGTGACCCCCTCGCCGTCGGTGCCGGACGCACACCACTACTGGCCTGCAAACCAACCGACATCTGGACACCGGCGCCCTTCGGCGTCGACGAACGCGGCGGCGCGGTCACCGTCGACCTGATGTTCACGTCGATCCTCGTCGGCGCGCAGCCTCGACAGGGAAAAACCTTCGCTCTGCGGACGCTGGCGCTGTACGCGGCGCTCGACCCGTACGTGAGGATCAGCGTGTTCGACGGGGGCGGGAAACCCGACTGGCGGCGCTTCGCCCTGGTCGCGGACCGGTGCTCCTTCGGACTCGCCCCGACCCGCGACGGCGACCCCGTCGAAGTGCTCATCAACACGCTACGGGCGATCAAAGAGGATGTCCGGCAACGCTACGTGCACCTGTCCGACCTGCCGTCCGACGTCTGCCCAGAGGGCAAGCTCACCCGGGCGATCGCCCGTAACCCCGAGTACGGCATGCCCGTTCATCTCCTGCTGCTCGACGAGTTCCAGGAGTACTTCAACACCGGCAACCAGACCGCCGACCAGGAGATAGCCGACCTGCTCGTCTACCTCGTCCGGGTCGCGCCCGCCGCCGGTGTACTGCTCGGCGACGCCACCCAACGTCCCTCCGGGATCGGCAGCGGGGGCGACGTCGCCCGGAAGTTCACCGACTTCCGGGACAACCACCTTGTCCGCTTCGCGCTACGGACCGGATCATGGCAGGTCAGTGACCTTGTCCTGGGTGCCGGTGCCTACTCCGAAGGGCTCGACTCCTCCACCCTGCTCCCGCAGTACAAAGGCGTCGGCATCCTGCGCGGGGCCAGCGACGCCAACCCGACCGTCCGTACCTTCCTGGCCGACGCCCAGGACGCCGAAAAGATCCTCAGCGTCGGCCGGGCGCTCCGCGAACGACTCGGCACGCTCTCCGGCCACGCCGCCGGACAGAGCACCGTACGCGCGCCCCGTAACGTGCTTGCCGACGTCGCCGCGCTCCTCGCACCCGGGGAATCCGGGGTGCACTGGGCCGACCTCGCCGCCCGACTGGCCAACCGCTTCCCGGAGCATTACGCCGACGTCACAGCGGACGCGATCAGCGCGCAACTGCGTGATCTCGGGGTGCCTTCGGCGAACGTCCGGGCAGGCGGCATGGTCCGCCGGGGCGCCCGCGCCACCGACATCACGGCCGCGCTCCGACGCGCGGACCCACCCGGCGACGTGTAGCACGTATCGGGTAGCTGTAGCGCCGACGCTACACCGCCCGCTACCTGCCACACCCTGCCTGACCAGCGCAAATAGCCTGTTGTAGCGGGTAGCGGCGGCCAGCGGCCCACCCTCGAAATCCCGCCCCGGGGCCACGTCGGCACCCCGCCCGGCCGCTACGCGCTACAGCGACTCCCAGCGCTGCCCCTTCGCTTTCCTCCGCTCCGCCCCGGAGGTTCCCGGCATGGCGCGCCCCCGCGTCGTCGTTGTTGCTCATCCACGCAAAGAAATCGATCTTCATATGCTCGCGGGCGCGCTGCTGCTGTGGGCGACGGATATGACGACCACGAACACACCGTCGTCCACCGGCGAACGGAGTATCCGGCCTACGCGCCGCTCTCGGCGCCGTCCGACTGGGAACCGCCACGCCGAGTCCAGTAGCAGCGGCCAGTAGTGACCCACTACAGGACTGTTTACAAAACGAACCGTGATCTTTTACTGTGTCACGAGACGAGGAAGGACGCCCGTGACCCCAGCCGACGAACACGACCAGCATCCGCCCGACATAGTTACACTCGGTGATTACCTGCGCAGAAAAAGACAGGAAGCGGGATTGTCACTGCGGCAACTGGCCGCACACACCGGAGTGAGCCACTCCTATCTCTCCCGCGTCGAGTACGGCGACTACCACCACCCGGCACCCGGCACCCTCCAACGCATCGCGCGTGTCCTGGGCATCGACCATGCGGACCTGTTCACGCTCGCTGGCTACACCCCACCGGAAACGCTTCCGACATTCACCGCCTATCTTGCCGTGAAGTACGAGATGCCCGACCAGGCCAACGACGAACTCCGGGCACTGTTCGAGGACATCTGTCGTAGATACCCGGTGCGCGAACGCGACCCCGTGCCAGACGCTCCCGCACAGCAGCTCGAGCCGACATATCCGCATCACGAAGAACAGGAGCCGCAGCCATGACCCGCCCGCAACGTGAAATACCGCTGGACCTTCCTTCCAGCATGACGACCATCGAGCCAATCCCTGTTTCTGGTGATGACACGCGACGACCGCGGGCAATCCTCTACCTGCGAGTGTCCGGGCAAGGTCAGGTCAAAACCGACTACGACCCCGAAGGTATATCGCTACCCGCGCAGCGACGCAAAACCCGCGAGAAGGCCCAGCAACTCAACACCGACGTAGTCAGCGAGTACATCGAACCCGGAAGGTCCGCTTACAAGGATCTGGACAAGCGCGAAGCGTTCCGCCAGATGATCGACAGGATCGAACGCGAACGTGACGTCGACGTGGTCATCGTGTACCAACTGTCCCGTTTCGCCCGTAACCGCTACGAAGACGCGATCTTCTCCATGGCGCTACGACGCCTCGGCGTCCAACTCGTCTCCGCAACGGAGAACATCGACGAGTCACCGGTCGGCATGCTCGTCCACGGCATCCTGTCATCGGTCAACGAATTCCAGTCCGCCGCCAGCGGCAAGGACATCAGTTTCAAGATGTCCGAAAAGGCTCGCAAAGGCGGAACCCCGGGCTTGGCACCTATCGGATACCTCAACATCCGCGAACATTTCGAGGGCCGGGAAATCCGCTCCATCGGCCTCGACCCCGACCGGTGGGAACATGTCCGATGGGCATGGGAAGAATTCGCCACCGGCCGCTACACCCTCGCCAGCATGACCGCCGCACTCGAGGCACGCGGCCTGACCAGCCGCGCCACCCAGAAATACCCGGAACGCTCTCTGAACAAGTCCCACGTCCACAAGATGCTCACCAACCCCTACTACATCGGGTGTGTCCGGTTCGATGGTGTGCTCTACGAGAACGGGCGCCACCCCGTCTTCATCAGCCGCGAGACGTTCAACCAGGTCCAAGCCGTCCTTCGGGCACGGAAGAAAACCGGCGACAAACCACAACGGCATTTCCATTACCTGAAAGGATCGCTGTTCTGCGGCGAGTGCGGCTCACGGATGGGAATCATCAACGCGACCGGCCGGTGGGGCGGCGTCTACCCGTACTTCTACTGCCTCGGCCGCCAACGCGACACCCGCTCCTGTGCTCAGCCCTACGTCCGCATCGAGCTCGTCGAGCGGGAAGTCGAACAATGGTGGGCCCGCGTCAGCCTCACCGACACCAAGCGCGCCCACATCCGCGACCTCGTCGTCGCCGCCGCCCACGCGATCGCCACCCACGGCCACGCCGAGGCCACCCGCCAGAAGAAGAAAATCACCAGCCTGGAAGAGGAACGCCGCAAGCTCCTCCGCCTCCACCTCAACGACACGGTCGACGAAGACCTCTTCAAGGAGGAACAGGACCGGCTACGCCGCGCGCTCGACACCGCCCGCCGGGTCCTCGACACCTGCCAGGCCCAGTGGAAGACCCTCGAAGACGCCATCGACCGGATCATGCTGCTCTGCGAGGACAGCCACACCCTCTACCGCACCGCGCCCGACAGCGTGAAACAACAGCTCAACCAGGCCGTCTTCCACCGCTTCTACGTCCTGGGACACACCCTCGCCGGCGCCGACCTGTGCAGCCCGCTCGCTCAGCTCCTCGCCGATGATCTCGACGTCCGACTCGCCCTCGAGACACGAAACCTCATCGAGGACACCAAAGATCTAGCAGACGCGACGGAGACCGACCGACACGACGCCGACCCGCGCGAACAACCACCGAGCCTCACCGGCTACCTGCCCCGGCAGCGGCCCTACGGCCCGCTCCCCACCGAAGAAGATCAACTCCGGCTGATCACGACCAACCGGGGTTTGAACATGGCAACTCTGG
>NZ_CAKKTL010000067.1:6394-8526 GCF_920664355.1 Protofrankia sp. CiP1_Cm_nod2 | reverse complement strand
GGAGACGAGGGGACTTGAACCCCTAACCCCTGCCTTGCAAAGGCAGTGCTCTGCCAATTGAGCTACGCCCCCGGAGACGACCCAACCAAGAGTACGACACGCGGGCCCCGGCAGGTCGGTAGCTGGTCGATCGTGGCATCACGATCACGGATCGGGGCCTGCGTACGGGTCGGGGCCCGCGCCGGCGTGAGCATGTGGCGCGCGGGGCCGCCTCCCAGGCCAGACGGGGATGCGCCTGGACAGATCATGATTGTCGGCGTTGTGCCGCCCGAGCCGTGGGCCGGGTGCACGAATGTGCGGGTGTGCGGGTGTGCGGTCGCCTCCGGTTCAGGCGGTTCGCGGTGCCGGGCGGATGTGTGGGTGCGTGGGTCGGTGTCACACGAGCGCGGACCTTGAGAGCGTCCGCCTCGCCCGGCCGCGCCCGTCCGCGCCCGTGTCACACGGGCGCGCACTATGAGCACTCTCCGTACATCACGGCTCCGGACGTGACCAGCGTTGTCGCGATCCGCCGGACATCGGTACTTGATTCGCCATAAGTTAGGTTAACCAAAGTCAGCGAAGACAATCGCATCGACAGGCGGCGAAGGTGCGCGCAACCGGCCGCGCACAACGGGCTGCGAAGGGACGCACAACCTTGACGTCACCCGATTATTCCGAGTATAGGTAAGTCTAACTTAACTAACAGTCATGACATGGTGCTCCGCCTGAGCGTCCTCGGACGAGGTACCTCTGGTCAGCGCCGACGCGGTCTCACATGACTGGAAGGGCAGCCGTGGTAGGACGTCTGCACGAGCGGGCCGGAGAACTGACGGAACTCGGTGTCCACGACATGATCGGGATCGGGTTCGGGCCTTCGAACCTCGCCCTGGCGATCGCCGTCGAGGAACACAACGCCCAGGTAGCGCCCTCGGCGGCACTGCGGGTCACCTTCCTGGAACGCCAGGAACGCTTCGGCTGGCATCGGGGAATGCTGCTCGACGGCGCCACCATGCAGATGTCGTACCTGAAGGACCTTGTCACCCTGCGCAACCAGGCGAGCGATTTCAGCTTCGTGTCGTACCTGCACGGCCAGGACCGGCTGGTGGACTTCATCAACCACAAGACGATGTTCCCGTTGCGCCACGAGTTCCACGACTACCTGGAGTGGGCTGCGGGCCGCCTCGATCATCTCGTGGAGTACGGCTCGGAGGTCGTCGACCTGCGGCCGGTCACCCTCGGCGGTGAGATCGCCTTCATCGACGTGGTGAGCCGGCGCGGCGGCGGCCCCGAGCGCACGGAGGTGCGCCGCGCCCGCAACGTCGTCATCGCGGCCGGCCTGGAACCTCGCACACCCGACGGAATCGGGCTCACCGAGCGGGTCTGGCACAACCACGACCTGCTCGACCGTGTCGGCGCGATGCCGTCGACACCGCGGGGGCGATTCCTCGTCGTCGGTGCTGGTCAGAGCGCGGCCGAGGTGACCGAATACCTCCACTCCAACTTCCCGCGGGCCGAGGTGCACACCGTCTTCGCCCGCTACGGTTTCAGCCCGGCCGACGACAGCTCGTTCGCCAACCAGATCTTCGACCCGACCGCGGTCGACGACTTCTTCCACGCCCCCGACAAGGTCCGGGCGATGCTGCTCGACTACCACCGGGGGACCAACTGCTCGGTGGTCGACACCGACCTCATCGACGAGCTGTACCGCCGCGTCTACCAGGAGAAGGTGCGTGGCGTCGAACGGCTGCGCATGGTGCGGGCGTCCCGGCTCACCGGCCTGGAGGACGTTCCGGACGGTGTCCGGGCGACCGTCGAGTTCCTTCCGACCGGCCAGCGGCAGACCCTCGACGCGGACGTGGTGGTGCTGGCCACCGGCTACCGCTCCCGCGACCCGTGGCGGCTGCTCGGCGGCATGGCGGCGGTGTGCAACGTCGACGACGCCGGCCGTCTGGAGGTTCGACGTGACTACCGTGTGGTTACCGCGGCGGGGAGCACGGCCGGCATCTACATCCCAGGTGCCACCGAGTACGCGCACGGCATCTCCTCGACGCTGCTGTCGAACATCGCCGTCCGGGCCGGGGAGCTCCTGCGCTCCGCCCTCGGCCATGCCGACGGCACGGCGGCCGCGGGCGAGGTGGCTGCGGGCGAGGTGG
>NZ_CAKKTL010000067.1:3972-6231 GCF_920664355.1 Protofrankia sp. CiP1_Cm_nod2 | reverse complement strand
ACGCCCCGGCGCTGGCGCTGGCGCTGGCGCTGGGCTGACCATCCGGCACGACCGCATCGACCCGTCGACCAGGCACCGGCTGTGCCGGCCGCGTCCCGCGGCGGCCAGTGGCGAACACATCGACGGATCAGTACCTCGGATGCCTTCGGCATTACCCCAAATGGGAGTAAGCCAGGTGGCTTACGAATCAGGCGAGCCGTCCGATCACGGCCGATAGATGATCGGTTGTAGCCGTGGGACGACGACAAGCAACGGACCGGAGGACAGAAGGGTGCGTACTGGCGGGCCGTCAGGGCGGGACGTCCTCACCAGCTCGGTCATCGGCCAGCGACGCCAGATCGCCGTGGGCGCGGTGATGGTCGCGGGGCATCAGGTCGGTGAGGCCCTGGTCCCGGTCCTGATCGGGATCATCATCGACCGGGCCGTGTCGACCGGGGCCACCGGCGATCTCCTTCGCTGGCTCGCCGTCCTCGCGGTCACGTTCGCCGGCCTTTCGTTCTGCTACCGCTTCGGCGCGCGATTCGGGGAACGCGCCGCCGAACGCTCCGCGCACAACCTGCGCATCCAGCTCACCCGCCGTGTCCTGGACCCGCGGGCGGGCGCGGAAACCGGTCGCCTGTCCGGGGCGCTGGTGAGCATCGCCACGGGAGACGCCCAGCGGGTCGGCATCGTGAACGCGGCGCTGCCCGCGTCGATCGCGGCCGTCACCGGCCTGCTGGTCGGCGCGGTCGCGCTGCTCACGGTCTCCGTCCCGCTCGGCCTGCTGGTGCTGTTCGGCGCACCCTTCCTGCTGTGGGGGACGCACCTGCTCGGCCGGCCCCTGGAACGCCGCAGCGACACCGAGCAGGAACGCGCCGCGCACGCCTCGGGTGTCGCCGCCGACCTCGTCGCCGGGCTGCGGGTGCTCAAGGGCATCGGCGCCGAGCCGGCCGCCATCGCCCGCTACCGGCGCACCAGCCAGGACTCCCTGACCGCGACCCTGCGGGCGGCCAGCGCGAAGGCCTGGCACGACGGCGGCGTCCTCGCGCTGACCGGGATCTTCATCGCGGTGGTCGCGCTGGTCGCGGGCCGGCTCGCGGCCGAGGGCGACATCTCGGTCGGTGATCTGATCGCCGCGGTCGGGCTCGCCCAGTTCCTGCTCGGGCCGCTATCGATCTTCGCCTGGGTGAACGCGGAGTTCGCCCAGGGGCGGGCGTCCGCCGGCCGGGTCGCCTCGGTGCTGGCGGCGTCCCCGGCGGTCGGGGCCGGGACGAGGAGTCTTCCCGAGCCGGTGCGGGGCCAGGTCCGCTTCCAGGACGTGACCTACGGGCCGCTGCGGGGCCTGACGTTCACCGCCGCCCCCAGCGAGCTGCTGGGAGTCGTCGCCGGCCGATCCGGCGGCGGCCACCGCCGTCCTGCGCTGCCTGGGACGCGAAGCGGACCCGGACGGCGGCTCGGTCGAGCTCGACGGGGTGCCGCTGTCCGAGGTGTACCCGGCGGCGGTCCGGGCCGCGGTCCTGGTGGCCGCGCACGACGCGGAACTGTTCGAGGGAACCCTGATCGAGAACGTCGCGGCGCCCACGCCCGACGGTGAGCCGGCTGAAGATGGGCCCGCCGTGCGTCAGCCTGTCGGGCAACCTGTCGGGCAACCTGTTGGGCATGGCCTTACCGGGCATGGCCCCGGAAGCGGCCCGGCCACGGTCGTCGGCGGCGGCGCCAGGAGCCCGGTCGGCGTCGACGCTGGTGGCGCGGCGGAGGCCCGTACCGGGGGTGTGGTTGGACGGGCGCTGGCGGCGGCGGGTGCCGACGAGGTCGCGAGCACCCTCCCGGACGGTGTCGACGAAATACTCGCCGAACGTGGACGGTCACTGTCGGGTGGGCAGCGGCAACGTATCGCGCTTGCCCGCGCGCTCGCCGTCGACTCCCCCGTGCTGGCCGTGCACAACCCCACCACGGCGGTGGACGCGGTCACCGAGGCACGGATCGCGGCCGGTATACGCGACATCCGCCGCGGCCGGACCACCATTCTGATCACGACGAGCCCGGCCCTGCTCGCGGTGACCGACCGGGTGGTGGTCATCGACGGGGGCACGGTGACCGCCGAGGGCACCCATGGCGAACTCGTCCACGGCCACGCGGACTACCGAGCGACCGTGCTCACTTGACGGCCACCGTCCACCCGATGAGCACCGTCTACCCGACGAGTGCTGTCCCCACAGTGGTCACCGTCCCCATGGCGATCACTGTCTCTACGGTGAGCAGCTTCCATGTTGCGAACAG
>NZ_CAKKTL010000067.1:0-3569 GCF_920664355.1 Protofrankia sp. CiP1_Cm_nod2 | reverse complement strand
TCCATCTAGTGGTCACCGTCCCTATGGCGATCGCCGACCCTACGGTGAGCAGCGTTCGTGCTGCGAACGGTGTCCATTTGGCGGTCACCGTGCCTACGGCAGCCACTGCCCCTACGGCGAGCAGTGCCCATGTTGCGAACAGTGCCCGCCTGGCGGTCATCGTCCGCACGGTAGGCGCTGCCCACAGGACGAGCGCTGCTCACCCAGTGGGCACTGGTCACATGGCGGACGGTGTCCATATGGCGGACGGTGTCCATGTGATGACAAGTGCCCGCACAAGGGTCGGGGCACAGGCCGAGTGGGTGGCCCTGAGTACTTGTCCTGACACGATGACCATGCGGGAGAAGCGACGATGACCAGCCCCGAGGCGTCCACGAACAGGCTTGAGGTGTCCGCAGCCAGGCCCGAGTCGTTCGTGCGGGCGGACGACGGCCGGGAGCTGCTACCCATCGCGACCAGCGTGCGTATCCGCGTCACGGTCGGCGAGCTGCTGCGCGAGCGGCGGGCGCTGACCATCACCGCGTTCGGTGTGCTGGCCCTGTCGACGGTGGCCGGCCTGTTCACCGCGCCCCTGCTCGGCCACATCGTCGACGTGGTGGCCGACGGCCGGCCAGCCGGCGCGATCACCACCCCGGTCGTGCTGCTCGTGGTCGTCGCGGCCGCGCAGGGCGTGCTGACCGCGGTCGGGGTCACCCTCGTCGCCCGGCTCGGCGAAGGGGTGCTGGCCGTCCTGCGCGAACGCTTCGTGGAGCGCGCGCTCACCCTGCCGCTGGAGCAGGTGGAACGGGCCGGCGCCGGCGATCTGACCTCACGCGTGACCAACGATGTCACGCGGATCACCGAGGCGGTCCGCGGGGCGCTGCCGGAGATGGCCCACGCCGCTCTGACCATCGCGTTCACCCTGGTGGGGCTCGCGGTCCTCGACTGGCGCTTCACGCTCGCGGCCCTGCTCGCCGCGCCTGTCCAGGTCCAGGCGGTCCGCTGGTACGCCGGGCGCAGCATCCCCCTCTACGCCGAGCAGCGCATCGCCGCCGGCGCCCAGCAGCAGCAGCTCCTCGACACCATCGGCGGCGCGGCCACCGTCCGGGCGTTCCGCCGCGACGACGAGCACATCGGCCGGGTCACCCGGCGCTCCCGGACCACCGTCGACCTGGCCCTGCGCGGAATCCATCTGATCACGCGGTTCTACGCCCGGCTGAACCTCGCCGAGTTCATCGGTCTCGCCGCCGTCCTCACGGCCGGGTTCCTGCTGGTACGCGACGGATCGGTGACGATCGGCACCGCGCCCGCGGCGGCCCTGTACTTCCACAACCTGTTCAACCCGATCAACGTGGCGCTGGCGCTCGTCGACGAGGCCCAGGCCGCGACGGCGAGCCTGGCCCGGATGGTGGGCATCGCCGACATCCCGACGACGCCGGAACCGCACCGGCCCGCCCAGCCGGCCAACGTGCTGACCAGCATGTCGGATGCCGCGTCGGCCAACGCGTCGGGCACCGTGTCGTCCGCGGTCTCGGCCGCCACAGCAGTCACCACGCCGGTCAGGGGGCCAGTCGGCAGGCCGGTGACCGTGCCGGTCGCCGTGCCGGTGGACGCCTCGGTCAGGGCCGCCGGCGTCGGCCACGCCTACCGGCCCGGCCACGATGTGCTGCGTGACGTCGACCTCGACATCGAGCCGGGCGAACGGGTCGCGCTCGTCGGCGCCAGCGGCGCGGGCAAGACGACCCTGGCCAGGCTCATCGCGGGTATCCACCGCCCCACCAGCGGGTCGATCGCGCTCGGCGGCGTGGAGCTGGACGAGCTCGGCCCGGCCGCGGTCCGCCGGACAGTCGTCCTGATCTCCCAGGACATGCACGTCTTCGCCGGGCCGCTCGCCGACGACCTGCGCCTGGCCCGCCCGGACGCCAGCGACGACGAGCTGCTCGCGGCGCTCGACCGCGTCGGCGCGGCGGGGTGGGCGAAGGCGCTGCCCGAGGGGCTGGCCACCGTGGTGGGGGAGGGCGGGCACCGGCTGACCGTCACGCAGGCCCAGCAGCTCGCGCTCGCCCGCCTCGTCCTCACCGACCCGCCGGTGGCGATCCTCGACGAGGCCACCGCGGACGCCGGCAGCGCCGGTGCCAGCATCCTGGAGGCCGCCGCCGAGCAGGCGCTGGCGGGCCGGACCGGGCTGGTCGTCGCGCACCGCCTCACCCAGTCGGCCGGCGCGGACCTCGTCGTCGTCCTGGACGACGGGCGGATCGTCGAGACCGGCACGCACGACGAGCTCATCGCCGCCGGCGGGCGCTACGCGGCGCTGTGGGAGGTATGGTCCGACACCCGCGCGCCACAGGACGCTCCCGTCAACCAGTAGACCGCTGTCAACCAGTAGAGCACCTTCGTCCGGCTGCCCGCGGCCCGCGGGCTGTCCCGCTCACGCTGGGCTATGGCCACCGCCTTACTGCGCGACCCCCTATTCTGACAATACGTGTCGTAGCTAGCGCAAGGGGTGATCGTCCTGTCGATCCGCGCGACCCAGGTGATGGTCGAGCGGCGTAAGGGCACGGATATGGCTGGCGAGCGTCGTTTCTCCACGGGTGTAGGGTTGCTGGCCGCCGCAGGGCTGGTCGCGGTCGGGATCGCCGTCGGGCTGGTACTCGTCGGCGGCCGGGGCGGCTCCCCGACACCGACATCGGCGCCGGCGCCGGCCACGGCCACGGCCACGGGTACGGCCGGCGCGGTCCCGGTGCCCGGCGGGCCGGTGCGCCCGGATTCGGGCCTGCCCGTCCTGGACTTCTCCGACCTGGCCTGGCTGGACTTCCACGGCTTCGCTCTGCCGGTCTCACCGGCCGCGGGCCCGCGCAGCCTGGCCGACGACCGGGCGTCCGGGTTCGCCCACACCCCGCTGGGCGCCGCCCTCGCCGCGATCCACGTTGTCTTCCGTACGGACGCCGTTGTCGGCGCCTACATCTTCGAACCCACCATCGCCGAGCAGGCGACCGGCGCCGACCAGCCCGCCCTGCTGACACGGACCCGGATAGCCGCGACGCGATATGCCATTCCCGACCGGCTCACCGGACGGTTCTCCGACCCGATCTTCCGCTACGCCGGGGTCCGGTTCGATGTGGCCGCCCCCGACCGGGTCGTGCTGTATGTGGCCACGGACGCCGTGGATTCCACCGGCACCACCGGGTACGCCGCCATGCGCATCGAGCTGCGCTGGGAGCGGGGGGACTGGCGGATCGTGGTCCCACCCGGCGGCAACTGGGAGACGGTCATCACCCGGATCGCCTCCACCGCGGGCTTCCAACTGTTCCCCGGAGATAGGAGCCCCCGGAGATAAGAGCCCATGGCTCCTCCAGACCTCGACGGCACCCTTCCAGGCACTGGTAACTCGTTGGCCCTCGGCACCCCGTTGGGATCGCTGGTAGCCGTCACCGAGTTCGCCGGCGCCAAAGCCGGCACCGGCACCGGCACCGGCACCGGCACCGAAGCCGACGACGAAGCCGGCGCCGGCCGGGGCGGCGGTGGGTCAGTCGCGGGCGGCGGCTTCCATTGCCTCGATCAGGCTCTTGGGGCGCAGGTCCGTCCAGTGT
>NZ_CAKKTL010000066.1:26955-28143 GCF_920664355.1 Protofrankia sp. CiP1_Cm_nod2 | reverse complement strand
GGCGATCCCCGCCACGTCGAGCACGGCCGCGCCGTCCGCGCGCAGCCGGGCGATCTCGTCGCGGGCGGCGGCGAGGTCCCGCACGGCCGGGGCGGCCCGGCGTCGCCGGTCGAGGCTGTCGGTCCGCTCGGCAGCCGACATGAGCAGCTTGTGCGCGGCGCGCACCGCCTGTGCCTGGCGGTCCCGCTCCGCGCGGGCCTCGACCACGGCTCCCGCGGTGGTCATCGCCTCCTGGATGCGTGCCGCCAGCTCCTGGTGCTCCCGGAGGGCGACGCGGACCCGTGAGGACCTGTCGTTGCCGTGCTGCTTGTAATGCACGTCCATCTCGGTATGCAGGGCGTCGAGCAGGCCCCGCACGGCCTGGCCGCTGCGGGCGGTGAAGACCAGCTCCGCCAGATCCCCGCCGCCGTTGAACAGGGCTTCACCGCCCTGGCGCAGCTGCCGGTGGGACAGGCCGAACGCCTGCAGCCACCGCTGGTGGGCCTCGGCCCCGCCCGCCCCCCAGACCGGTGCGGCCGGCTGCCCGGTCGAGACGAGCTGCAGGCCCGCGCCACGTCGACGGAGCTCGACGGCCGTCCACGGCCCTACCGGCTCCGCTGGCCCTACCAGCCCTACCAGCCCTACCGGCTCCGCTGGCCCTACCGCTGGCCCTACCAGCCCTACCGGCTCCGCTGGCAGGCCGGCCGCCGGCCCGTCCGTCCGCGCGGCGCCGTCCGCCAGCGCGGCGGCCGGCTCACCGGGCAGTTCGACCGTGGCGGTCAGTGCCAGCGCGCCCGGGCCGTAGAAGAAGGCGCGCCGGCCCCGTTGGAAGCCCCACAGCAGGTCGGACAGCGCATCGAGCAGCGTCGACTTGCCCGCTTCGTTCGCCCCGGCAACCACGGTGAGCCCCGGGCCGAACTCCACCTGACGATCCTCGAAGGCACCGTAACGGTCGAGGCGCAGCGACCGGATCCGCATCAGTCCGTCACTCCCGCCAGCCGCGCCAGCAGCTCGGCGCCGGCCCGTTGCGCCAGATCCTCCAGAACCGCGCCGTCGCGCGGGTCGAGCAGCTCGGCCGTGCGCAGCTGACGACCGACGGTACGGTCCACCGGGTCGGCGAGCCCTTTTATGCGGTCGACGTCGGCGGCAAGGCCAGCCGTGGCCGACCGGATCGCGGCGATCAGCTCCGGGTCGACGCAGGCCGGTGGG
>NZ_CAKKTL010000066.1:26170-26611 GCF_920664355.1 Protofrankia sp. CiP1_Cm_nod2 | reverse complement strand
CCTGGACGGGTCACCCGGACCGTCACCTTCTCCACCGCGACCGCATGGAGACCTCGGGTGATCGTGGTGAGCTCCTCCCGCAGCCGCCGCATGTCGGTGAGCACGTCAGCGGCGCGGGAACGTCCCACGATCTCCAGCCGGACGATGACGGGCCGGTCCACGGCGTCGTCCCGCTGGGCCATGAGGCTGGCGCGGAGGCGGTCGAGCACGTCCTCCAGGGTCCGGCAGGCATCGTCCGGGCCGATGTCGACCGTCACGGTTGCCCACCGGGCCACGTCCAGCGGCTGGAACCGCAACCGCGCCGGCCGGCCGGGGCCGACGTCGACGACCAGCGCACCCTTCGGGCCGGTCTCCCTCGGGTGGCGTCCCTGGAGGTTGCCGCTGAAAGCGGCGACGGTCTCGCCGTCGCACACGGTGCGGCGGGCATGGACATGGCCGAGT
>NZ_CAKKTL010000066.1:24928-25547 GCF_920664355.1 Protofrankia sp. CiP1_Cm_nod2 | reverse complement strand
GCGAAGTAGTCGTAGCGCATGCGGGCCAGGTCCTCGGGTGTGCACGGAGCGTAGGGGGCATGGCCGTCCGCACCGCTGACCGCGGTGTGCAGGAGCCCCACGTTGACCAGGCCGCGGATCGGGTCCGGATAGGCGCGGACCAGGTTGTCGAGCACCGCACGGGTGGGATAGCTCTGGCCGTGCACCGCCAGCCCGAGATCATCGTGGACCTGGGTGCCCGGGGCCTCGGACCCGAAGACCGTGACGTTCGGCGGCAGGACGAGGGCCCGGGTGATCTCGCTCTCCGCGTCGTGGTTACCCGAGATCATGAAGACGGGGATGCCCGCGTCGTCGAGGCGCGCCATCTGGTCGACGAAGCACCTGCCGGTCGCGTAGTCCCGCCAGTTGCCGTCGTAGATGTCGCCGGCCAGCAGCAGCGCGTCCGCCCGCT
This sequence comes from Protofrankia sp. CiP1_Cm_nod2, assembly GCF_920664355.1. Taxonomy (NCBI): domain Bacteria; kingdom Bacillati; phylum Actinomycetota; class Actinomycetes; order Frankiales; family Frankiaceae; genus Protofrankia; species Protofrankia sp. CiP1_Cm_nod2. The sequence goes on along the minus strand of NZ_CAKKTL010000066.1, from coordinate 25,117 downwards.
GGTCGACCGTGAACGCGACGAGGTTCTCCAGCGCGCGACGGGTCGCCTGGCGCAGCAGGTGAGCAAGGTCGTCGTCATCCAGCCGCGCCAGACCACGCAGCGGGCTGTCCAGATGAATGTCGGCGGCATGAACGAGACGCATGGTTCCCCCGCAAATCCGATACACGTGTGGCGAGGGAACATAGGCGG
>NZ_CAKKTL010000066.1:22190-24781 GCF_920664355.1 Protofrankia sp. CiP1_Cm_nod2 | reverse complement strand
CATCGGCGTGACCGTGTGGCAGGCGCGCCGCACAGTCCGCAAGATTTATGGTCCGTTGCTCGCCCGGTGGGTTCAGATCATCGGTGAAGCGTTGGCGACGTACTGCAGCGGCGCCAACGGCAGCCATCGCCCTGCATCTTCGTACTGATTCATCTTCGTACTGACGCAACGCGGCGGCGCCGGCTGATCCCGTGAGTCTGAGGCGATCTCGGACGGGACGCCCGCCGCGGCCGCTCTGCTCACGGCGCTGTTCCAGCCCGGCCTGGCAGGGAGGGGTATGCCGATGCGCCCGTTCGCTCTCACCGCGCGGGTTGCCAAGCGGCTCCCGTCTTCGGGCTACGGTCTCGGCGGTTCCGTATCTGCTTACCGCGTTGCGGCGCGATGCCGGGTGGGAGGACAGGTCGGCGGCCTGCTGCAAGGCGGCGGCCATCGCCGCGATCGGTGGTGATGTTGCGGTCGATGTTCTTGTGGGGCAGCTGGAAGCTCTCGACGATGCCGACCTGGTCGATGACGCGGGCGATACGAGGGACGAGTACTGGCGGATCCGGTCGGCTGTGGTCCACGGTCTGGGACTGCCCGGGGCGGTGGCTGAGCCGCGGCTTCTTCGCGCGTTGGGGCATCCGGACCCGGATGCTCGTGACTGGGCGGCGACCGCCCTTGAAGCGATCGGCCGTCCCCATGCCGCTGACAGTCGGCTTCCTGAAGAGTGAGCTGAAAAGACTGGCGGTGGATGGGCACACAGGCGACGGGGTCAGGTGTTTGGTCGCTGCTGGTCGTGGAAGACCTCGTTCCGTCGCGCCCTCGTGCCACGCCGTGGACCCGGACACCACGGGACGGCTCACCCGGGCTGATCTACGGGAGCCGAAGGATTCGGACGGTGATGTCGAGAACCCGTGGCTGGCTGCGTCCCCGTGGTGAACGCGGCCAGCATGGGCCGTACCAGTACCGAGGAGAACCACGATGGCCAGGTACCTGCTGCTCAAGCATTACCGCGGCGCTCCGGCCGCGGTCAACGACGTGCCGATGGGCCGGTGGACGCCGGAGGAGATCGCGGCGCACATGCGGTACATGCGCGACTTCGCGGCCCGGCTTGAGGGGACCGGCGAGTTCGTCGACGGTCAGGCGCTTGCTCCCGAGGGGACGTTCGTCCGGTATGACGGTGCGGGGCGCCCGCCGGTCACCGACGGTCCGTTCGCCGAGACCAAGGACCTGATCGCCGGCTGGATGGTGATCGATGTCGACAGCTACGAGCGTGCCGTCGAGCTGGCCGGGGAGCTGTCGGCCGCCCCGGGGGCGGGTGGGAAGCCGATCCACGAGTGGCTTGAGGTGCGCCCGTTCCTGGCCGCGCCGCCCACCGTCATGCAGTGACCTCTGAAGGTGGACACCGTCACGCAGTGACCTCTGAAGGTGGACGAGGTCCTGCTGCGGAGTCTCACGCCGGGCGTGCTGGGGGTCCTTGTCCGCCGTGGGGCCGATTGCGCGGCGGTGGAGGACGCGGTGCAGGACGTGCTGGTCGAGGCGGTCCGGGTCTGGCCGGCCGGCCTGCGGTGGGAGCCGAAGGGCTGGCTGGTCGCCGTGGCCTGGTGTCGGTTCCTCGACGCGGCCCGGGTGGACGTCGCCCGCCGCCGGGGTGAGGGCCTCGTCGACGGACAGCCGGCGGCGGGGCTGCTCGCTCTCATGCTGCTCCACCACGCCCGGCGCGCACCCCGGACCGCGCCCGACGGCGGCCTGGTGCCGCTCGCCGAGCAGGACCGCGGCCGCTGGGACACCAGGTTGATCGCCGAGGGCGTCGCGGTCCTGCGGGCGGTGTTCGTCCGCGACCGGTCGGGCGAGTTCCAGGCCCAGGCCGTCATCGCGGCGCTGTACGCGGACGCGCCCGCCGCCGAGGAGACGGACTGGGTGGGATCGTCGAGTGGTATGACGAGTTCGTGCGCCTGACTGACGGCCCGGTTGTCCGGCTCAACCGCGCGGTGGCCGTCGGCGGGGCCGATGGGCCGCGCGCCGGGCTGGCGGCGCTCGCGGCGCTGGACGACTCGCTGCCTCGCCATGCGGCGGTGGCGGCGTATCTCCACGAGCGGGACGGTGACCTGGTGACGGCGGCACGGCTGTACGCCGAGGCGGCCCGAAAGGCGCCCAACCTCGCCGAGCGTGACCACCTGACGCGCCAGGCCGCCCGGCTCAACGCCCGCCGGCGTCGACCGCGACGTGCCGCTTACGACCCTTGATCTTCTTCCGCGGCGGGCAGGGCCTGCCAGGCGATCCCGCCGCGGAGCAGGTAGAAGATCGCGTCCAGGAGCAGGCGCCGGTCCCATGATCGAGCGCGTGGGGCCGTTCGCATCGTCCGGAGGTTCCGCCCAGTATCTGACACCTTGTGCCGACGCCGTCGACGAAGGGGCCGGGCGTGTCAGTGGTGGTGGCCGTGCCGGCCGAGGGTGTCCACGGGGGTCGCGCCGGGGCGGGTCCACTGCGGCACGGGGCGGCTGGTCGGGCCCCAGGTGGCGTTCCCGTCGGCGTCCGTGCGCCAGTACCAGCAGATCGGCGCGCCATGCCCACCGACCGGTGAGTCCGCCTGGGGGGCCTCGGGCCAGCCG
>NZ_CAKKTL010000066.1:21163-21794 GCF_920664355.1 Protofrankia sp. CiP1_Cm_nod2 | reverse complement strand
TCGGGGTCGTCCTCCCACGCCTCGCGGCGGCCGTAGGGCGTCATCGGGTCTGTGGCGTGGATACCCCGCCGTTCACGGCGGGGAGGAAACGCCGCTCCCTTGTGATGGGTATCAGGTGGCATCCGTTCCATAGAATCCTGATATGTCCCGCTATCGGCTCTATCCGACCGCCGAACAGGCGGCGGCCCTGGAGCCGCATTGCGGGCATGCGCGTTTTGTGTGGAATCTGGCGGTGGAGCAGTGGCAGTGGTACCGGCCGGGGCGTGGCGCCGCGCCGGGATACCACGAGCAGCGCCGCCAGCTCACCGCGACCCATCATCGCTCACAGCAAGGACGCATCGGGCAACGGAGTCGTTCACGCAGGGGAGGACGTCAAGTCCTGATTCCGCTGGATGCAACAGATCCCTCTCGGTCCGTGCGCCGGGTGAACGTGGCGCGGTAGGCGCTGGGTGTGAGCCCGGTTCGTCTCGACAGGTGCTGGCGGAGGGAGTCGGTGGTGACGAGGCCGCTGAGCCGGGCGACCTGTTCCATGGGCAGGTCCGTGCTCTCCAGCAGTTCCCGCGCCCGGTTCACGCGTTGGTGGAGGAGCCATTGCAGCGGGCTGAGACCGGTCTCCGCGTGGAATCGACGC
>NZ_CAKKTL010000066.1:20092-20762 GCF_920664355.1 Protofrankia sp. CiP1_Cm_nod2 | reverse complement strand
GTCAGGGTGCGGATGCTGGTGCGGGCGTGGGCGGCGAGGGCCGCGCGTGTGAGTGGTTCGTGCAGCCTTTCCAGTGCCCACTGGCGGGTGGTGGACAGCGAGGTGCCGTTCTCGGGCGGCAGCGGCGATTCGATGAACTGCGCCTGCCCGCCGGGCCGCACCGGTGCCGCGACGACCAGTCGGGCGATGTGGTTGGCCACCGCGGCGCCGTAGTCGGTGCGCACCAGGTGCAGGCACAGGTCGATGCCGGCGGACAGCCCGGCGGAGGTCAGCACGTTGCCGTCCTCGACGTACAGCACGTCGGGGCGTAGGTCGACCCTGGGGAAGCGTCTGCGGAACTCGTCGGACCTGGCCCAGTAGGTGGTGGCGCTGCGGCCGTCGAGGAGTCCGGCCTGGGCGAGGACGAACGCTCCGGTGCAGATCGAGACGACGCGCCTGCCCGCGGCTGACGCGTGGCGCAGCGCCTCGAGGATGCGCGGGTCGATGTCCTCCCGGGCGCTGGTTCCGGTGACGATGACGGTGTCGGCGTCGTCGAGGGCCGCCAGCCCGTGGGGGACGGCGACCTCAAGGCTGCCGCTGGTGGCGACGGGTCCCGGCTGGACCGTGCAGATGCGCACCTCGTAGCCGGGGCGACCGTCCACGGTCATCTCACCGAGTACCAGTTCGGGGA
>NZ_CAKKTL010000066.1:18889-19689 GCF_920664355.1 Protofrankia sp. CiP1_Cm_nod2 | reverse complement strand
GCCGACGCCACCGACACCGCCCGGCTTGTCGAGCTGGCCACCGGAGCGGCTGTGCTGTTCAACTGCGCCATGCCGCCGTACGACCAGTGGCCTGCCCTGTTCCCGCCCCTGGCCGCCGCGCTGCTGGCGGCGGTGGAACGCGCCGGTACGGACTACGTCATGCTCGGCAACACCTACGGTTACGGGCCGCTCGACGGTCCCGCCACCGAGGACCTGCCCATGGCGCCAACCAGCGAGAAGGGCCGTGTCCGGGCGCGGATGTGGCACGACGCCCGCGCCGCTCACGACGCGGGCCGGGTACGCGTGACCGAGGTCCGCGCCAACGACTACCTCGGCGCCGGCGCCTACTCGCCGTTCACCCTGATGGTGGGGGCGCAGGTGCTGGCCGGTGTGCCTGCCTCGTATCCGGGCGACCTCGACGCGCCGCACAGCTGGTCCTACACCGGTGACGTGGCGCGCACGCTCATCGCCGCCGCCGGTCATGACGAGTCCTGGGGGCGGGTCTGGCACGTGCCGTCCACGTCGCAGGCCGCGGTGCGCGAGCTGGCGGGCCGCCTCGCCGAGGCGGCCGGTGTGCCCACCCCCCGGCTCCAGCGCATGACCCTGCGGGAACTCCAGGACATCGGGCGCACCGACCCTGTCGTGGCGGAGGTTCCCGAGATGCTGTACCTGTACGACCGTCCCAACATCCTCGACGCGTCGTCGGCGGTGAAGACCTTGGGCGTGACGTCCACGCCGCTTGATGACGTCCTGGCCGAGATGGCCGCGGAGCATGCCCGATCCACGCGCTGACGGCTTGG
>NZ_CAKKTL010000066.1:15259-18347 GCF_920664355.1 Protofrankia sp. CiP1_Cm_nod2 | reverse complement strand
CCATCTCCGGGCGGGACGGTCAGGGCCGTCGTCTGGTGGGTTTGGCGGACAGAAGGGGAATCGCGGCGTGAACGCGGTGGCAGAGCAGGCGGACGGGGCCGGGGACGCTCCGGCGTCCGACGGGGGCCAGGCCGCCGTCCGCCTGACCGTGGTCGGAACCGCCATGCACGGGCTGTCTGTGGCCGTGGGCGCTGGCCGCCACCACAGCGGCGCTCGGCGCGAGCGCCGGCCTGCTGCCGGTCGTCACGACGGCCCGCCAGCCCAGCCTCCTCCACCACCCGACGCGCCAGCGGAGTGAATCGGGCATGCGGACTGGTCGGTCCCGCCATCTGCTCGGTGAACGTCACCCGTGCGCACTCGCCGGTCCCGCAGCGGAACCGGCGGGCCGGCGGGTCGACCTCGACCCGGGCTCCGGGCCTCCGTTCTGGGGTCAGTACACCGACGGCAGGTTCGAACGGGCCCATTCCTGTTCGGCCTCCGAACCCTCCGGTGGTGGCACCAGCCCGTTGATGAGCCAGAGATCCCGGCTCGTCTCGTCGGCGTGGAACTCCCAGTGCGCTCCCGGGATCCTGGCCATGAACGGGCCCAGGATGCGCCCGATCCATGCCGCGGTTCGCTGGCGAGCCGCTTCGTCGGGGCTGGTGCGCGCTATGTGATCGATGGAGACCCGGACAGCCGGCGTCCCGGGTTCCCCGCCAACGTAGAAGCTGGAGGCCGAGGTCTCGCTGAACAGCACGACGACGTAGAACCTCGGCAGCCCGAACCGCGCGTAGTGATCGGTGACGGACTCGGCCAGCCTCGCCTTGTCCTCGTCGGTGAAGATCCCTTCGGTATGGTCGATCCTCCAGAGCGGCATGGATGCCGGCCTTTCCTTTGTCGAGTGGTACCTGCCGGTCCTTTGTCGAGTGGTACCTGCCGGTGGCGGTCAGGGTGCGAACACCAGTTCGTGAACGTCCGCTGACAGGGAAGCCCTGGTGCGTATGCTGATCTCGTCGACGAGTACCTCGGCGTCCCCGGCCTCGAGTCCGTCGAGGATGGTGGTGGCGGCGGCTTGTGGAGTGGTCTTCGGAAGGTTGAACTGCGCGACCATGTCGGTGTCGATGAATCCTGCGTGGACGCCGAGGACCTGGATGTGCCGCGGGGCCAGTTCCGTCCGGAGCGAGTTGGTCAGCGACCAGAGCGCCGCTTTCGACGCACCGTAGACACCGCTGCCGGCGAGCCAGGCCAGCACGGAGCTGATGTTCACGATGGCCCCGTCTCCGGCTCGGGCCAGCAGTGGGGCGAACGCCTGGCACACGCGGAGGGGTCCCAGGACGTTGATGTCGAACGTCGCTGCCGAGCGTTCGATGTCGGCCGTGAGCAGCGGAGCGGGATAGAGGACACCCGCGTTGTTGATGATGACTTCGGCATCGGGCGCGTCAGCCACGAGACGTCTCACCGACTCGGCCGACCGCACCTGCAAGGCGCGGGTTTCGACGCGCGGCCGAGAATCCTCGAACGGCTCCTGCCCTGTCGCGTACACCTTCCGCGCACCCCGGGCCAGAAGCTCGTCGACGAGCGCGGCACCGAGGCCACGCCGTCCGCCCGTCACCACGGCAGTACATCCGTCGATCGCAACCATGCCACCCCCCTGACTAACGATATCATTAGTCAGGGTAGTGAAGACCGGATCCGGTGGCAAGGGCCGGTAGCGTGAGGCGTATGGCGATGAGGCTCGTAGGTCCGCTTCAGGACCGCGATGCGTGGGCAGCCGACGCGTGCTCCGCGGCCAGGACCCTCGACATCCTCGCGACCAAGGCATCGTTCCTGGTCGTTCGGGAGCTCTTCTACGGCACCACGCGGTTCGACGACTTCGTACGCCGCGTCGGCGTCGCTGCCCCGACCATCGCCCGGGCGCTCTCCCGCCTCGAGGGCGCCGGCGTGATCGCCCGCACCCCGTATCGCACCGACGGACACCGCGCCCGCGACGAGTACCGTCTGACGGAAGCCGGCGAGGAACTGCTGCCAGTGATCATGGCTCTTGTCCAGTGGGGTGACGCTCACCTGCAACCGGACGGACCGCCGCTCCAGTTCCACGACGTCACCACCCGGCAGCAGGTGCGTGTCGCCCTCGTCGCAGCACCCGACACACCCCAGCTCGAGTCTCGGCAGATCCAGGTAGCAGTACACAGCCCTGCCGGGCGCGCGAACTGAACCGTCCCGGTTTTGGCGGAGACTCTCCCTTGTGAGCGGATGGAGTCGTGCCCGTTCCCAGGAATTTATCCCGACGAGCTTCGTGAACGTCCGGTTCGTCTCGTGTCGCGGATACGCCGGACCGTCGCCCATTCCCCGTCAGCTCCGTGTATTCGGTAGTCAGGCGGATGTTCCATTGCCGCGACCGACGGAAACGCGAGTGGACCAGGGATCCCGCGTTCCCGGTCACGCGGGGGAGATTTGGAGGACGGCGGTCTTGCCGTCGATGGACTTCGGCACTATCCGCAGGTCTCTGAATCCACCGAATCCCATGATCAGGACGCTCCCCACGGAACCGCTCGAGGCTACCTGGCTGCCTCCGTTGGCCGCGCTGCAGCTCACGCCGCCCGACCCGACCACGACATGCATCGATGCGAAGCCGAAGACGGACTGGTTGAACGGGATGTCGACGGAACCCGAGATCCGCACGAGGCACTCGCCGTCCGCGCAGGCTCCGACATCCGTAGAGGGCCCTGCCGGCTGCGCGTTCCGCGGTGGCGGGGCAGGCGGGGGCGGCGGGGGAGCCGCCGTCCGTACAGGCCGGGGAGCCGTCGTCGGCGCGGCCGGAGGTGCCGTCGTTGGTGGTGGCGTCGTGGGTGACGCCGTCGGTACGAGGGAGGGTGACGGTATTGGTGAGCTCGGTGCCGGACTGGTCGTCGCGGAGGCGCTCGGCCGTGCCACGGCGGCCCCGGACGTCCCATCGTCGCCACACGCGACGACAAGGGCCGGCAGCAGGCAGAGCAGGGTCAGAGATCGACGCATGAGCGCTCCTGGAGGTTCGCGGTCGATGGGACGTTGCCGTGGCCGAGGGGAACGACGTACGCCCCCGATCCGGCCGGCCTCGACCTGCCGCCCG